>CAUQGR010000010.1:0-39635 GCA_963517545.1 uncultured Streptococcus sp.
AAAAAAGAGCACACAACAATTATAGTTGATACATAAATTTACACCATTTTACAATACATTGGATTTTAGAGCTTTAAAATGAGATTAAAGTTGAATTTTTACATCACTTTACAGAGATTTACGACACTTTTGCCCCTTTTTTGCCCCTTTTAAAACAAAAAAACCGCAGGTTATTGCCTGCGGCTTAGTGTAATCTATTTTGAAATTCTTTCTATTTTTATTTTTCTTCTTTTGGTTTGTCAACGACGGTCACAAGCCCATCTGGTTCGGTTTTGAATGCTGGATCTGTGTGAAGTTCACCGTTAGCTTTCAAATAGTACCAGCCATCGCCAGACTTAATGAATTGTTTAGATAGCATATAACCATCTTTTTCTTCCATGAAATACCATGTTTCACGATATTTAACCCAGCCAGTAGCCATGCGACCATCTGATTTGAAGAAATACCAGCGATGGTTGAGGAACATCCAGCCTGTGACCATTGCCCCACGCTTATCAAGATAGAACCAGTCTTTACCATCGTTGAACCAACGATTGATTAGGCAATAGCCACGATCATCAAAGTAGAACCACTCATTGTTGATTTTTTTCCAGCGTTTTGTTGGGTAAGAGCCATCAGACTCCTCCCACCACCAGCCTGTTTCATTGCGTTTCCAGCCAGCTTCAGTAGAGATACCGCCTTCAATATCATTTTTAAATTGTTCACGGCTAATGCCCCATTTGGCCAAGTAAGGGTATGGATCCACATGGTCTGAGTAGTTTCGAGGTTGATTGTATGTGCAATACTGATGTGTCTTGATTCCTGCTAGGCTATCAGAATCCAGCGTTTTCGGAATCCCTGCTTCATCAGCAAGGTTTCTCAAAAGCTCAACATAGAGCTTGTAATCGCGCATAAACTCTTCTTTTGTGCTATGACTTTCAATCAATTCTACTTGTCCGTAACCTTCAACGTTCCAGCCGCCACCTACGTCATAGGCCCCCATGTCTGTGTACCAGGTTTGCATCACACGACCGTTACCGACAACATGCGAGAAAAATCCTGAATCAACAGGACGACGCATGTGGTAGTCTGCTTCATTTTGAGCTGTTGAATTTGGATTACCCGTTGAATGGGCGTGAATCTGACGATAGGGTTGTTCTCCAACTTGCGGTAAGTCAGTCCTTAATCTACTTGTATCAATATCCATTTCTTAGTCCTCACTTGGCTCATGATAATCAAGAGCACGGTTGCTATCAGAAATCCCTGCTGTTGTCGGGTCATTGACAACGCCAAGCAGCACAAGAATATAGACAAATGTGTTTACACCGTCTTGCATATTTTTCGGAATCTCAAGGCCAAATTGTTGAGCCATCAAAAACACTGCTCCTAAAAGAGCTACTAGTGTCACTTTATTTTGTAAGCGCAATTTCCAATTAATCATGTTTATTCTCCTTTTTTATTGTTTGTTTTGAATCAAGTTTTTAAGCTCTCTCACATCCTCGCCAAGCGATTTGACCTGCTCAGCTAAAACTAAGATAGCTTTGTTCTGTTCGTCGTGGTTATCAAGCCGTTTGTTGGCTGATTTTTTGAATTCATTTAAATTCTCGATGTCTTTCTCTAAAATCGTTAGGCGATTTTCCTGCTTTGTTCCACGATCTTTCATCGAAAAATAAAGACCAATCACAGGGATAAGGGTGATGAAAATCTGTACGAGAAATCGTTCATATCCTGGCATGTACACCTCCTACTCTTTATGTTCATCTGTTTCCATCTCTGCCAAAATTGCATCTTCAATCTTATAGCGCATTTCTCGTAACTCTTGCTCATGCTTACGCATACTGATACGATTTTTAGCGTACAGATCCGGGTCATGCAGCGTTTCAGATGTTGTTGAAACAGCTTCATTGTCTGTGTTGACTACAGTAGTTTTGACCAATTTTTGTTGGTCGCCATCTTGTGCGAAAAATTCAGCTACTAGCTGACGTGTTTTAGTGACTTTTAGCATTGTCATTTCCTCCTTTATAAATTAATTATCCGTTAATAATTAGGGATTTTTTACGATTATTAAATTTTGAAAGATATATTGTCGAAATTAAGCCATGTAGAATCCACATTTTTCTTTACAACAATATTCCCATTCGAGTAAATCCCTAGAGTAGCTACTGAATAACTATTATTCAGTGCAGCAATAAATAGAGTTTGTGTTGGTCTAAATCCAACTGGCAAAGTTCCTATTACTGTCTCATTAGCTGTTTTTCCTTTATTGGCTGAACCTCTCAAATAAACCACGCCATCAAATGACTTGGAATATTGCACATTGTTGTACTGTTGATGATGATTCCAACCATTTGCAAGCACAAGATTTTGCCACTCAGTCCCTTGAATTAGAGATTGAACATCATTTTTTGTAGCGTATTCTATCCAATTCTCCCAGTCGTCAATAGTTTTAGACCATCTGTGATGTCTAAAATAGACTTGTCCATTGTTTCCATAAAATAACTGGATAGCCTCTTTGTAGCCACCGTCATTTTTCCCATAGTTGCTGTAATGGAAAAGATATCCCCATTGACCGTTGGGATTCCCTTTAGCTGTTCTATCAATGTAATACTGTCCAGGCTGATCAACCCAATTTGCATTAGTTACATTAGGCTTTCCATCAAACCGAAGCGGGCCACCGTCATTAGCAGTTAATTGATACTGCTGGATAGGCATGTTTCTAGCAAAGATATCTCCTAAAACATCCAACGAACCAGCGCCACCTTGCTCTGCAACTTTACCAACACCGACACGTCCATCTTTATCATAACTCATGACCACACTTTCAGTTGCGACTGTTGCTGTAAATTCTGTACTTGTAAACTTATCAGATAGAGTCCCTATGACCACAAATGACTTGGTTGCAACATAATTACCTGCCATGTTAGCGGCTGAATTATTTAAAGCGTGTTGAGTTGTCCAAATACCCGAAGCACTACCATGATCAGCTGTAAAATTTGTACTACCTAATTGAGCCACCTTGAATGATAGGGTCATGACATTTTTTTGACTACCTGATAAAGTGATAGGAGCTATTTTAGCGTTCCTGACAACTTGAATAATGTTAGGCGTTTCACGTGTTCTAAAGGCTGTAAAACTAAAAGCTGGTGCGAAATACTCAATAACATTGATTGTAATATCCCTGGTATCTGATTGCCTACCTCGACTATCAACCACACTAGCACGTATTGTTGCTGAACCATTGAAATTCATCATACCGAGCCTACCGCCATTTTTAGTTGTGACCTGATTCTTATTTACAATTTCAGCACGATATCCTGTGATAGTTGAACCATAAGCCCCAGATGGGTTATTAAAGTTGACTTGAATATCAGAAATAATCTGTAAAAAGTTATTTCCGCTTAATAGTTGCCTAGCAACAGTATTCATATCAGTCAATGTGAGACCAGAAAATGTAGGTTTCACGCTTTCCGGAATTTCAAAATACCATCCGTTTGAATAAACATCATTTCCAATTTGAGTAGTTCCGTTATATGTTCGGACACATATGTCCATCGTGCCAGACTTTGCTTTTGTATTATATCTAGCAAGGTCAGTATTAGGTACGAAAGAAACGCTTGTTGCGTGATTTTTCCCTAAGTCAATCCATTCGCTACCAAAAACTCTATACCACACTTGGTGGGTAAATGAGCTAGATTTGCGGTCAATGGTGAGAGTGTGGAGACTTCCGAGCTGTCTATTTCCTGAAAGAGCATTGTCGCTTATACTACTAGACCGAGGGATGTTTGAAAGTGTATAGTTTGCTGATACAGTAATATTGCCATGTATCCCATTATTAGGGTCAAAGGATGCCCATACTGAAAAAGCCTTAGTTCCATCACTATTATGAGGAATAGTAGCCTCACCAGACGCGAGAGTCGTTTCTTGTCCCTCTGTCTCGAAACTTAAATTACTCTTATATACACTTGAACCATTTAACCATACAGATAAAACACTTCCATTTTCTGCGTTCCAAGTTCGGTACCCTCCATCCCTGTCAACGGTAGCTCTCCAACTAACCTTTGATGAGTTATTAGTGACATCCTGACTAATTTGTTCGATGTAAATATTCAAGTGCAATGAACCGTTAGAATTGATAAATTTAGTCATTTTCTTTTTTAACCTCCTACATAACGTATGACATTCACATCTTTATTAAGATAGTATTGCTCTGTTCTAAAACGCCCAATTTGAACTGATGCGGTGAAAATACCATTATCAATGTTTATTACACCTTGAGAAATGTACATAACTTCCTTACCTGCAGAAAACATGGATATTCTATCACTTGATACCTTGATAGTAGAGCTTGCATCACTCTTACCGATAATCAAGCCCTCGTTTGTGCTTTTCATGTAAGTATCAATGAATGTTTTAAGCTCTGCTAATCCTCCAAATTGAGTTGTCAACAACTCAATTCTTCTTCCTGCTTCAACCAAATCAGACTCAGATTTTCTTTGACTGTCTGCATTTGATTTCACAAAAGCATTATATGCTTTTTCTAATTCACTAAAGGCCTCCATCGATGCTTTCGCTTTCATTTCAGCCTCTAAAATCTGTGATTTCTCGTTAAGAGCATTCAATTGCTCTTGAGTCAGTGATTGGTCAGCTTTAGAGCCAAGGCTGTTCTCTATATCCTCAGGAGCTGGTATCCAATCAATAGGTACTGTACCAGTATTGACTCTTAGATTTGAAATAATAACAGTACCATCTGAGCCATTCTCAAAATTAAGATACAAGGAAATCTCTTTGATTAGATTGCTTGTCCTACCATCTGAATACGGTTTCCACAACCAAGGTTGTGAATAAGTTCCACTTTTGACTGACGTAGTATCTATGTATTGCTTACCTAAAACTTTATCATTCATAGCGAAATCCCATTGATCAAGCATACCATTACCATATTTGACAACACGATTAATCCTAAATCCTTTAATAGTTTCAGATGCCATATAGTCAAAAGTTAAATAAAGTGGTTGAATTGGTAGCCATTTATAGGTAGATTGAGCCAGTGTATAGATTTTACCTTGAGTTCCTATAGTAGGGGTAGATGTCCCTAAAGCAAAATTACGAGCTCCAACTTGTACATTATCAAATAGTGCTGTCCATTTATACAGCGTAGGATCTTGACTATCCGCCTCAGTGAAATCCGTCAAAGTACCTAAATAGCGCTTATTAGTGCTATCTGTTATACTGAAACCATCACGACCATCAGCAGAGTTAGCCCAAGCTCGATGAAAATACGGTGTTTTACCATCTGCTCCTTTTGCTCCCGGTACACCTTGCGCACCATCTTCACCTTTCCACTTTGTCCATTTATAAACTGTCGGATTATTACTATCTGCAGCATTAAAATCGACATACATACCAATATATGGCTTATTGGTATTAGTTTGGCTAAAACCTCCACCAGTGGCATCATCAGCATAGGCAATGTGGGTGTACTGTGTACGTCCATCAGCACCTTTTAAACCAGGAATACCACGATCTCCTTTTGGACCTTGCAAGCCTTGAAGTCCTGGCGCTCCTTGCTCCCCACGTTCACCTTGAGGCCCTTTAGGTCCAGGTTCTCCCTTGTCACCTTTTTGCCCATTTTGGCCATCTGAAACATTCACAAAAGAAATCTCATCGATAGCAACTTGGTTATTATCTATATACGCTGAAACAGTGAGTGTTGAGGTTTTTTGAACATTTGAACCTCTTACAAGGTAGTTCATACCAGTTGTTAGATTTCCATCAAGTGACCAACGCCAAGTTACGCCAGTGGTAATAGGTTTGCTACCTTTATAAAGCGTTGGGGTAACTACACTTTCTCCAGCGCCATTCTTAAAAATTACCCCTTTATCTGTTGATAGTTTGATGATATATGGCTTGGATGCTTCAAATAGTCGCTCAAATGCTGACTGGATATCAGCTGAGAGTTTATTTTCAAGCGCTTTAAAATTGTCAAATGTTGTCTTATTACTCATTGGATTCGTGAAACTGATTTTTTGTTCAGTAACCCGTGCTTGAATGATCAATGATGTCTTGAAACCATCATCATAGATTTTTACCGTATCTCCTACTTCAACATCGATATAACCATCTACTTCATAAGTGATTGCAGGGTAACAATGTCTTTTCAATTTGAGATAAGCTAGACGTCTCAGTTCGTTCGGTTCGTCTGTTTCAAAATGAAAATCTTTTCTTGTCCATTGATCTTCAGCAGTTCCAGATGTAAAAGTAGAGGGATAGAGTTGCATCGAAATAGGGGCATAAAGAGCTTGTCCTCTCTGGTAAAATTCTACCTCTCCTCTCTCGTTCTTAATAGACCAGTCATCCAATCCCTCAATCGTCAAAACATCCTCAGTTGTATTTGTTTTTTCTTTTGGATTTGGTTTTTTTAAGACTTTTGTTTCCGAATTTGAAACCACACCTCGGATAGTAGTGGTTACTTTTTGCTCTATCGAACCATCCGATTTAGTAGTTGTAGTAACAGTAATCTTCGTTTTACTATCAACTTTTTTTACTTTTGTGTGGACAATAGTTTTGCTTTTTATCCCCTCAGCATTTTTTGAAACAATAATTTTAGTTACTGAACCATCTGCGTTTTTGATTGTATCAGTAGTTAGGCCTTTATCTCCATCATCGCCAGAATCAGCTGTTGGCATTTTACCAGTCGGTCTGATTGTGTTAAAAATAGCTGTCTTATCAACTTTCCTTGTAATGGAATTGATGTTCTTTCCGTATTTAACAATGACATCATTTCTTACACGTCCCACGCCTTGATGCGTTTCATCGTGTTCATGATAGACATTGACAACAAAGTCCTTGATTGTGCTATCACGATTTAAAATCGTATCAAACTCTATTTCTGCATCAAACTTGTTAGCAAGGCTGAGCAAGCGGGCTAGTTTCGTATCCTGCCCCTCCCATTCCAGAGTACGCTTATAATCTGATATTTCATTGATACCAATAGAAAGGTGAGTATAATTTAAAAGATCCATCGCCTCACAATACTCTTTGAAAGTCATCGCTTTGTTGGATTTATAAGGGTTCGCAAGCTCATTGATTAACTCAAGGTTGAGATTTTCACAATAACATTTGATTATCTGCTCATTTTCTTCAACAATCATAATATTAAACACAAAGCTTTTACCTTTATATTTAAATGAGACAAATGCACGCTCATTCAAATGATGATATGCTTTAGCAAGAGGCAAATCAGACTTTACAGCCTTTTTAAATACCGTAAACTCAAATGTTGACGAACCTGTTGCAAGATTTCTCGTCCAAGTATCATCATAATAGTTGAGAGTGTTTTGCTTATCGTTATCAATGTATGCAACTTTTTGTAAATTTGCATCGTGGATTGTTAAAAGCATGACTAGATCCACCTTTCTTCTAGATTAACTGTAACTGTTGGCATCTTTTTGATAAAACTAGAAAAGTACAACTCTAACTGTGATTTCCCAGGAGGGATAGAAACCCATTGAGAACCATCAACAACCTCTCCGGTTTTTGCCAAACCATCAACAAGAACACTATCATCCTCATTGTTTATTACAAGATTAGAACCAGGTTGAAATCTGTTTGGAATATCCCTTGTCAACGTCACAAAGTCTTTTCTATACATAAAATCATCAATGTACATGTGAGGCAATAAAGGACGATCTCTAACCGCTCCAAGAGTGATATGAATTTTAGCCGATTTCTTCCCTTTTAACTCTGGAATAGAGAAATTATGATGAGAGCCGTCGAAATACACTTGAACATTTTCGTCATTTCTCTTTAGTTCTGTCCAGCCTTTTTCAGCGCTAAATGGATCAAGCTTGCTAACTTGTGCGCCAGTTCCTACAAAATACCACCATTTAATGTACTTGTAACCACCTTTTCCGTCAGTGGTGAAAAAACTATACTCACAATCAACAGTCTGATAGCGTTTATATGTTTCTACTCCATATAAGAAACTGCCATCTGTGTCTGAGACAGTAACCTTTATGAAACCATATTGATTAGCGGTAGCAGCCATGAATACCTGTCTCCATAACAGATAGTCGTTCAGCGAACCAACCTCTCCATTGCTATCCGCTGGAATAGTCCAGGTAAGACTCTGAGCATTGTTTCGGCCTTTCTCGAATGTTCCACGATCCCACAATTCGATGTGCGGACGACCCCAAAGGCTAGTTTTACTCAAAGTGCCAACAAGTCTCTCTCTGTTATCGTTTGTAATTGCGACGCCTTTTGTCGCACTTTGGAAACCTTGCAGAATGTTAGTTCCTCGATAGTCAAGCAAAACCTCAGAGCCTTTATACGGTTCAGCATCTATTTCTTCACGATTTCCAAACTCAAAGGCTGAATTAGCGTTCACGATACCTACATATCCATTTTCTGAATTATGTTTGATTGTGATAATCGGGTAAGCTGCTTCTGTCCCATCATTCACAATGTCAAAAATAAACCTATTTCCCTCTTTTTTTGCATTAACTTCACTATCAAAACGCTTATATGTTGAGCTGTGAGCCACCCCATCAGGAATGACAAGTTTAAATTCCGAGCGTTGAAACCATCTTGTCAAATTTTCTGGAGTAATCTCATCCACTGGTAACCCCATATAATACTTGTCTGGCTCATCGCCATAAACAACTTTTACAGGCTCTAGCACATTCAAAACACCAGCCAATTCATGTTTAAGACGCTCAAGAGCCTCCCCATCATGCTCAATCATATCAAACTTGATAGTGTGCTCCTTTTTACCACGCTTCACTTGTTGGATGTTTACGCCCAAAGAGGGTGCGTTATCAAATGTAACGCTCCTCTCATTTCCGATAGGGCGAATAATATCCTTGATTTTGATGAAGCGTGACATATCAACACCGTTAAAAACCATCGTTTTAGTCATTCAAGAATACCTCTCATTCTATTTTCACGTCTGAGTTGCTCTGACTGATATTTAGCGAATTTATCGCCTGTTTTAGCAACTAAAGTGCCATCATTTAAGTACATTTCGCTCGGTCGTCTAACAGCCGTCTCAGCCACATCTAAGGCTTTCTCTAGCAATTCGCTAGACTTGTCCATAGTGACCTTGATTTTCTCAGCTATTGTCTGCTTACTACTTTGTTTAACAGTCACTTGAGCACCTAGTTTCTTGTTTAATCCAAGTGCAATTTCTGGTCTAGTATCAATCATCATGCTTTCTTTTAATCGCAACATCGATTTTTTAACAACGCTAGCATCCGCCTCGATACCAACAGCGATACCTTGAGGGATAAATCGTCCAACTTCATCACGCATAACACGAGATGGACTATGGATATCTAGTGCACTCTTGATGGTGTTTTTTACCCTTTCAGCAATTGAGTTTGCTGTTGCCATAACTGAACCAGAGCCACTCCAAAGCCCTGCATTAAGACCAGACATCGCCATTTCACCAATGTATGTGAAATCACTCTGCAAACTATCAAATGGTTTCTTAATCTGATTGGCTAAGTTAGTAACAGATGATACAGGTTGCGACGCCCCATTATCAATACCCTCAGCTAATCCAGTAGTGATAAAACCACCATACTCATTAAATACACGAGATGGGGAATTAATATCCATTTCGCTTGTAAAGGATTCTTTTATATCATTGGCCATATTTTTAGAAGATTCTCCAGCGGTAGAAGCACCTTGTTCTATCCCTTGACTGATACCATTTGGAATTTCTTGTCCTAGACTTCCAAAGTCTGCAGCTGCAATTTCCTCTTGCAAACTCGATACTTGACTTTGTACAATGCCCTTGATCTTGTCTGTGATACCCAAAGCACCAGTATCCATACCAGCAGTTAAGCCATTCATAGCTGACTCACCACCTTGAGTAAAGACTTCGTTCAATGTTGCCAATTTTTCATCTGATGCGTTGACAAGTTCTTGAACGTACAGCCCACCTTGAGGCCCCATCTGTTGCAATTTAGCCAAAATCCCCTCATTTACTCCGCGTTCGGCTAGTGTATTGAGGTTTGTTGCCCAATTATTAACCGCCTCTTGGTTTTTTTGGAGATTGGCAATCATTTCATCGACACTAATAGCTGACTTCATTTGTATCTGATCAAACATGTTCGTAGTTGTCTCAAGTAATTCATTGTACTTAGTACGCATATCGTCTATTGCTTTTTGTTGAGATTTAGACATATTTTCGTATGCTACAACTTGTCTATTTGAACCATTTTCGGCAGCAGCAGCCATCGCTTCAGATGCTGATTGTTGAACTTGAGAGGTTTTTTCGTACTCAGTTTGCAATTCTGTCTGGGTATTCTTAAGCTCAGTTTCCTTGTCGTTGAGTTCTTGCAGTTTTTCTTTACGAACACTATCGCTAACATTGGACTCTTCATTCCACTTATTACGTTGTTCTGCAATCTGCTTCAGTTGCTCGCCAATTTCAGCGCGCTTTTGTTCGATATCAAGCAGGTTCTTTTGGGATGCCTCCCATGTCGATTCTGCTTCCATAGCTGAGATTCTAGCTTTGATTTGATCGCTGTTGTGAGACAAAGAATCAGAGTTCCTATCATAGGCTAGATTTAAACCGCTAACTGAGGCATTCAAAGCATCAATCTTTTTCTTAAGATTTTTCTTGTCTGCTGCAGTTTTATTTGTTTTTTGAGAAAGTTGAACAATTTCATCAGCCAATTTTTGATAAGATTCTGTATTACCTTTTACAGATTCAAGATTTTTTTGACGTTCTTTTGCACTTTGTTTAACAGAATCTGTTAATTGATCCGTACTCTTGACTAACTCCTCTTGTTCTGATTTGAGGCGTTTAGTTTCCTCGCTCTCTGCAGTTAACCATTGCCACAAAGCAACACCAGCGCCGACCAGTAAACCGATAGCACCAATTACCCAACCAACAGGCCCGGTTAAAGCGGTCAGTGCTGCTTTAAATGCGGTAGTTGCAGCAGTCGCAGCAATAGTTGCAGCAGTTTGCAAACTAATAGCACCGGTCAACACACCATAAAGTACATTAGATGCTGTCAAAGCCCCGTTATTGGCCAAGTTTGCGACCATTTGAGCTTTTGTAACTGTTCCACATGTCGCTTGTGCTGCAGTCATCAAGTTAATAACTCCTACCGCTGCACTTGCCGTTCCTTGAAATGCTTGCCAAGCTCCAATTAAATTTCTTGTATATGTTACAACCGTGTTTGCTGCTCTCATGGCTAACAAAGCACTACCTAAACTAATAATAGCCGGTGTCAAAAATGAGATTACAGAAACTCCAGTACCCAAAATACTAAACAAAGTTTGAAAAATGGGTGTGCTAGCTTTAATTACGTTGACAATAACACCAAAAGCAGCATTGATGATTACTTTCAATGCATCAAAGTTCTCAGCAATCGTCTTACCTGTTGTTGCCTTTGTTAAATCGTCAAGAGCCTTGATAGTATTCGCTACACCTTTAACAACCGCATTTTTCAAGTTGCCAAATGATGTTTGAATCCCTTTGCTATTAGATTTAGCAAGTTCAGCAAAACCACCAACACCACCATTCAACTCAACCAATTTGCTTGAAAATTGGTCGAAAGTGATACGCCCCTCTTTTAATGCAGAATAAAAATCATTCTGAGCAGATTGGCCAGCGAAACCGAATGATTCAGCAGTCTTTTGCAAAGCATAAGGCATTGTTTCTTGCAATGTTTTCCAAGATTGCATATCAACCTTACCAGCTGATAACATCTGACTAAACTGTTGCAAACCACGGCTTGCATCCGCACTAGATGATCCAGAGGCAAGAAAGGCATTATTAAGAGCAAGTGTTAGATCTGTTGATTTGTTGATATCCCCAGTAATCGAGGTAAGGCGTTGAGCTGTGCCTACCACTTCATTTAAAGTCGTAGGCAAACCCTCAATACCTGCTGCTAGTTTCTTAGTTGAGCGCGTGACATCTTCTGTACTATGCCCCATCGCTTGCATCACTCTTGGATAACTTTCTAACGTGTCAAAACGCTGAATAGCGCCTCCTAAAGCCTCTCCCAAAAGTTCAGCACCTTTAGCGGCAAGTTGGAAAACTGCACTACCAACCGCAAATTTCTTTAGGGAGCTACTCCCTCTATCACCTTTCTGTGCCGTTTTATCTAACTCGTCGTTTAGAACCTTGACTTTATTGCCATCAACGTCCACAACGATGGTAACTTTTCCATCAGCCATTATCTTCTCCCTCCTTTCCTAAACTATATTTAGCTTGTAATTTGCGCATTTTGTTCTTATCCCCACCATGTTCTGGTTTCCATGCTCGGATTTCTATAATCTGTTGCATGATTGTATTGTCTGGCAAGGCGTTCAAAAGCGCTTTAAACTCTGTCCATGTCAACTTGTTTTGAACTTTTAAAAGATTGATGCCGTATGCTTGTAAAAAGCTAGCGTAAATGTATTCTGCATCTTGTTCAAAATCAATCAATTTTTCTTGTTCTTCTTCATTTTTTGCTGTTGGCATGGGATTACCTAGCAAATCATACTGAACAGTTTCTTTTTCGATTTCTAAAAAATGCTCTTTTATGTAAACCCAACAATCCACAACCTCTTTAATGTCATATAATTCTTGGCCAGTTAGCAAATGGACAATCAACTGTGCTTTTTCAAACTCTGTCAACTCTCCCTCTTTCAAGATTTCAAAGACATCCAGAACCTTATTAAAAGACAAGTCTATGTCATACTCCTTATCAGCAATAGAAAAATTTGTGATTAAAGCATCATTTAATTTCATAGACATAATTTTTACCTAGCTATTTCTTTTTATTCTTTTTGCGTTTTTTGTTGTTCTTGATTGGAGTGACTTTCCCCTTGTTTAAATAGTGACTAGCACGCTCTTTCACTACCCCTTTGTGTTGCTCAGCAACTTCTTTTAACTTGTCATACAACATGATTGAGGCTTGTTCTAGAGCGTTTTTTAGAGCGTTATAATCTGGATATACAGAATACAACTTGTCAAATGTACCGTCGCCAAAAACAAGATCATATTGAATCTCAAGCTGTTTCTTCTCCAATTCAATAGCCCCAGTAACTACTTCTTTAGTTACTCCATTACGCTCAATTTTGTTATCAATATTTGCAGTTACCACATCCAATTCATATTGGACAAGACGACGTTGAAGTTCTTCTTCCATGTCATAAAAGCGCATCAAGCTCTCTTGACTTGTATCAAACCATAGTTCTACTTCGCCGATTTTAACGGGGAAACCAGTACGTTTTAGTTCAATCTGAATATCTGTCATGTTTCTACTCCTTTTCCTGTTGTTAAAAAGGGCAAGGCTCAATGCCCGCCCTTATCAAAAGCTATTACCCAATACCAGTTTCTTTGGGCGTTGAGTTAAACGAAAGTTTGCATCCAAATGCTTCAAAGTCAGAGGCAGCGCCAGAACCTGCTTTGATTTCTGTTGCAGTTGCAGCTCCCACCCATTGTTTTTTCTTGTCAGAAGATACAACTTTGTGCCATAGCTTACGGTCATCTCCTGTCTTGTACTTCATGCTAGCAATAAGAGCCTGTGCCTTATCTTCTGGATCATAAGTACCCTCAAAGGTATAAGCACCTTTTACACTGACTACCGTTGTTTCTTCAACTCCATCACCGTCATAGTATGCTTGATCATCTGTTTTCTCATCTGTATCATCTGATACGTCTGAGATCCATTTAGCAAGTTCCAACCATGCATCTTGTGTTGATGGTTCAGTTCCTCCATTGTATGGAGCTACAAAATGGCCACGTAGGGCGTTTTTTTGTCTTGTCATTGTTTGTTCCTTTCTATTACGATTTTCGCCACAATTTCAATTGTGTAATAATAATAGCCTTGCTCATCCTTACCTTTCATGGCAGGACGACTGACTTCCATTCCCATATATTCATAAGAATTATTGTCACTTGGCAAAACTAAGTCTATCTTTGCTAGTTCTGAGGTGACTAACCAAATAGTGTCATTAGCTACCGAGTTCTTTTTTGCCTTTACAGCAATTTCAAACGGCAAAGAAATCTCTTGTGTGCCATCCATATACTCTCTGTCCACTTTCCCGCCTGGAATCTGATTGATAACTAGGTCATCTTTGTCATCCTCAAAATAATCAAAGCGTGGTTGAATTGGTAAATTTAAAGTCTTGATATGATTTAAAAGTACATTTTGAAAGTCATTCTCTCGCATCAAAGCCCCATTCCTTTCACAAAAGCTCTAGCCCATTCTTCAGCATGTTTACTAGTAGCAACTTGATCCCATCGTTTTCCTGTCCCTGGAGTGGTATATCTCCTAAAGGTGACAATGCCGTTTGATCCGTAAAATTGCGCTCTAGCATAAACTGTTCCATAGACAACAGCATCACCTTGTCCAACGATTCGGCCAGAAGCTCTTAAATCTCCTCCTCGTAAGGGGATATATTGCTCATTGTCTAGCAAGATTTTGCTAGCAACTGCAATCTTTCCTCTTGTCATGGATTCGCTCGAAAGTTTCTGTTTAGCTTTCTGCAAGTCAACTTTGATGGCGATACTCATTAGATCACCTCAATTTCTTGACTGAATATCTCTCCATCATAATAGTTAGTTTGATATCCATTAATTGTGTAATTCCTTATCCCATCGTTTACTTTTGCACCCATCCAATCATCATTGGCTGTCACAAAAGATAGTGAGGGATAGAGGTATATAACCCCTTGTTTTTGTCTTGATTTTGAATTCCCTGTACCAGATTTTGAGTTACGATTACCAGATGACCCCACTGATCTATCAAAACGTACATTTTTAATAGTCAACGGCTTTGAATATACTTCATCCCCATAATCATTTTTTCCAGTTACTTTCTTTATGGTTATGACATCCTTTAACAAACGCTTGTCAATCCCTTTTAATAGTCGCTTATCGATCATATACAACTCCAACAACTAGGCTAAAGCCGGCTTGTCTCAAAGCATTTTCAGCATCCATAGACAAATTAAATTGCTGACCTGCTGATGTGCTTTGTGAGGTGCTATAAGAGATTGATGTACGGCCAATAGAGACACTATTGGCTAGCTGTTTGTCATCGGCTAACATAATGCCAGATGAATCGAGATAGGCGATTTGAAAAGCCATAGCAAGCTTAACAGCATTTTTCCGATAGGCAATTTCTTTTTCAAAGTCGATGCCTTTCTGATAAAAACCGTTAGTGTATAGGTCAATCGCTATCTTTGCCCTGTTTGCCAATTTTTCAAAGTTTGTAACTTCATCAAAACCTAGTTTAGTAAACTCATCTTGTGTTAAATAAGTCATGCGTAACCTCCCTTAAAATAAAGGGTGTTGCCACCCCTTATTTAATCTTCAACAGTTGCCTGAGATGCATCATCTACAGATGGGGCATCTTCTGGTTCAAGCGTTCCATTTTTGTCAACAAGTTCTAAAACATTTTTCACATCTGGAAAAGCATTTTTTAGTTTCTTGTTGACTTCTTTAGCATAATTTTCATCAAGTTCAATGATGTCATCGACAATCACATCCATGTTGAGTTGCTCAAAGAAAAGATTTTTTGTTGCTTTGTAAAGTGCCATGTTCTACCTCCTATACAATAGTTCCTGTAACTTTGTAAATTGCTTTCTTGTTGTCATCAAGAGTGTAAGTACCACCCTTAGCAGCAGCTTGCAATTTCACACCATCAAAGTTTTCAGCCTCAATAACACGGGCTGTTGAGATACCAACAAACGGAATGACAATACCATTTGGTGAGAAGATAGCGATAACTCCTGTCTCAAAGTATTGTGCTGGCGTTTCTTCTAAGGTAAAGCCCTTATATTTTGGTAGCCCGTTGTCATCGAGGGAGATAGTTGCCCCTTTGGCGCTTGTTACTGAGGCCATATCGACAATGGCGTTGTAAAGTTCAGAACGCAAGTAAACAGTAACTGGCGCTGTAACTTCGTTGTTTGTGTAATAAGCTGACAATTTGTTGAACAAAGCTTTTACTTTGTCATCTGTGAAATCAGCAAGGGCTTCCGCCTTAGTAGCGTTGTCAGACAAGTATTTACCAATTCGCTTGTTCATTGTTCGAGTTTGTGCCTCAGATTGCAACTTCAAGCGGTCGGCAACAGCAGCGTTAAGATCATTGTTTACTGTGTAACGGTCAAGCCCCTCATGGATTGTAAGGGTATAGTCATAGTTGACATCTGTATTTTCATATTTAACTTCTGTCAAATTACCAAAGCGTGACTGAGCCCCTGAGTTATTACCAAAATCACCATCATTTTCACCGGTTTTGTACTCACCGATTACAACTGGTGTGTTGTTTGTTTTAACTGAGAAAGCCGTAGAGTTTTCTTGTACCCCATCCAAAATCTGAATAGGTGCTAGAGCGTTTGAAAATGCTGCCCGCACTCCAAAAACTGTCTCAAGAATGCCCGCATATTGTTTCTCATAGCGGCGCACTGCGTTGTTTTGATTACTTGGCATTTGTAATCTCCTTTCTGTTATTTGCCATACCCGTCAATAATCGCTTGGAACGGATCAACATCACTTGTACCCTCTCCTGCCGGATTACCTTGAGGTAAAATATTGGGGCTAGGCTTACTTTCTTCAGCTTTGAACAGATATGGATCACTTTCTTTTAAACCGTTGATTACTTCATCAATCTGAGGTTTCCCGTTATCGTCTAACTGGATAGCATCAACATCAATGAATTTCATCAATTTGTCTGGATTGAAAGCATTTGTATCTTTCAGAGCTAGACTGATAGCACTAACCTTTTTTGTTTGTGCAAGTTCAGCTGCAGCTTCGTTTTTATACTTGTCATATTCAGCTTGCAATTTATCAATCGCATCTTTTTGTTCAGCGCTGATATTCTCAAGTGATTTCAAGTGTTCAACTTGCTCCTCTGCTTTTTGCAATTGTGATTCGAGACTATCTCGCTCTTGTGTGATAGTTTCTAAGGCTGATTTGTCCTCATTCAGCTCTTTTCCTCGCAAAGCAAAGACTGACTTAGCCTGTTCTTCTGTCAACCCAAGATTGAGTAGTTCTTCAGTTGTAAATGCCATTTGTACCCTCCTAGTTCTTTTTTAGGTGGATAACTCCCACCTCAAGCAAAATATTATTTACTCTCTCAATATACCTTTGATGGATAGGGATTTTTTACGGTTTTAGACACAAAAAAAGGACTTGTGAAACACAAATCCTTTATGAAATATATAATTTCTCTCGTCTGTAATCTCTTGTTAAGAAATCATGCTGATTTATCAAGTTACGGATCTTAGTTTGATACCCTCTAACTTTCAAACGCTCAGCTTGTATCATCTTGTCATCTTGCAAGGTATGAGCATAATGCAAGCGCTCTTTATGTGTCTTGATAAGTCTCTCAAGGCCTCTTTGGCCTGCTTCAATGCGTGCATTTTCTTCAGCTTGTTCTGGTGTCAAGTTCTTCAGATAGTCTGGTAAATTCGGTAACTCATGAATCCCAACAATAAACGGTGTCAGATAATGGCCACAATGGATTCCTAAACATCCTGCTGCTGTTCCGTAACCATAATCTAACAAAGAATAGATAGTTATCCCATCTATTTCCCTACCAGCCCCTTTGGTAACTATCTGCCCTTGTAATGGGCTGCAAGCAGGTCTAGCCATTGCTTTCATTGAGTAGTAAAAAGTATCTATTCCTAACTCTTCAGCTGGTCTAGTACGCATTTCGTTATAAACTTTGTATGTTGTGCTCTTGATAATAGCCCTCGCATAGCTATCAGCTTTCCAATGCCTCCCACCTTTATCGACAAAGCCCGTAAAAGCGTTCTTGTGCCATTTCATGATGGTATCATGTAATGCTCTATCACTTGTTTTAGTTCCTGCAACTACCTGTGCGACTGTTTCCTCAACGATCGCCTTATATGCCACTTGTAAGCTCTTTGGCAAAGTTGTGTTGATAAGGTTTAAATCGCTAACCGCTTGCCTCGAATAAGCCTCTAAACTGTCTGTTACGCCATTTGAAATCTCTCCCTTAGGTATTTTATTCAAATCTTCTTCAAGTTGTTGTCTAGTATCTGTATAGACTTTCAGACCCTCATTCTCAATTACATCACGCAACAATCTTTCAGCGATTCCTGTACGCTCTGAGATAAGCTTTAGATTCTGTTCGTTGAGCATGTGCATATCATTTAGTTTCTCTAATTGCCAGATATAAGGGTTTCTCATTAAGTCAATAGAACCACGCTCTTTTAAGCGTTTAATCATACGATCAAAGAGATCAATCTGTAATTTTTCGTAAATATCCCCAACGCCTTGCATTTGCAAAGGAAATTGTTGGTCGTTAAACGTGAGCTGTTTTCTCTTTTTTTTCATTCAAAAGTCCTCTCTTGAAAGAAAACTGGCCAATTGACCAGCTTATTCTTCTAATTCGTATTCTAGTTCAGAAACATCCTTAATTAGTTTTTTAATAACTGAAGAGGCATCTAGTCTCCCGCTCCCTCTAATTATTAAACCTAGTTTTATTGTTGGCGTATCTTCAATGCTTGCTGAGTAGTCAACACTAGTAACTCCGAATTTAACCTTTGTCATCTTCTTCCTCCTCGTTTTGGTCGTGCATGCCATAAATAGCAAGCTCGGCATCATTCATAGGTGGCAACTCACTATTGATATCATTGAGTTCTTTTTCTGCTTCAACATCAGAAATATTTAATGTCTTACCAATTGCCCGTTTTTTGGTTGAGAATCCTGCAGCTACCATTTTAGCCCAATAATCAAGTTCTACATGGCGGTCAGTAAAGACTCCGTCATCAAGATTGACAGAAATATCTTTCTGTTCCGGGATTTCTCCATTATACAATCCAACAGCCTTACCGAGCTCACACATTGAAACACAAAGCTCCTTGATAGATTGTTGAACAAGTGCCACAATACTATTTCGCATCTGATAAGTGTCTGAGTTCTCACTTACAATCTCTGTTGCTGTTTTCATCCCTTGGGCATCGAATGTAAACATGCCACTCGATACACCAATCTGCATTTCAAAGAGTTTCAAGCCCTCTGAAATCGCCAAAATATAATCATTTGCTCGAATTGGTGAGGTAAGGTCTGTAATGCCCCCGGCATCCATGCTAGAGCCGCCAATTTGCATATAAACATTCTGCTCAACATCAAACCGTGGTCTAAAATCTATTGTTCCATCTGGACGTTGATATTGTCTTTGTGTTAGATGTTCGGGCACAATAACTCGTCTTTGTCCCATCCTCACTTCCCACATAAATTCATCGTAAGAACGATTGATAAAATCAATAGTTGTCTTTGCATTATCAAAGATAGATAATCCAAGAGGGCTATTAATATCTTTATTGTTCATGCCTGGAGTTTTTAGATAAGTAAACAGCGGTCTTGATAGATTCTCAAAGACTGTTACAGGCTCTAAAATCTTGTACTTATCCAACTCACTCAAGTTCACACGTTGACCAAGCACATCATTCACATCCGACCTATACAGCTCATTTGTAATACGATAATACTTCTTATCGTTTGTACTACCTGTTTCTTGCCCGTCTGCTGTTACCCATTCGTGAAACTCAACAAGTGTGTAATAAACGTTCTTACGTCCTTCAGATTTAATAGTCTTAGTAAGGATTGCAGCGCTTGAAACATCTTGTGTGTTGCTTTCTAGTGGAAAAAACACAGGCGCTTGAATAAATGCCACTCTGACCTTATCCCCGTCAATATAAGGGCGCATAGCTAGGCCACCTAAAGCTAAACAACTCTCTAGATACCGCTCAAAATTCTTATTGAATCGGTCGTTAGTTAGCATGTCGTCCAAAAATTTCTGTAAAATTTCGTTTTTTGTTGTGATAGTTGCTTGTTCATTGTAAACCAAGCTAGCAATCTTCTTCGATGCTGTTCTTGCAATTGGCAAGTGATTCATTGGACGGGATTTAATATCTCCATCCGTATTCTTGTACTGAACATCATCCCATTTTGATTGATAGTAGACTAGATTTCTCTTAATCCGGTCATACTCCTCTTGAGTCACTGCAATTTTTGGATGTTCCAAAATACTATTAAGGTTTGATGTCTGCATGTAATACCTCCCTCGACTAAAAAAGTCTTTTACTTTTTGAAATAGGCTCATGACTGCCCTCCTCTAAACGTTACCAACACGCAAACCGAGCAATTTTGCATTGTCTAACACAAAATACTGCGTTGTGTCGCATGTATGGTCATCTTCTTTGATAACGCTAGGATTGTCAGATTTGATAGTTTTTTCATCCCAGCGGTACATCTTGTGTTCTTCAATAAATATCTTGTTATTCTCTGTATTGAGATAGTAAAAGCGACCTTGAGCAAGCAAAGATTGGAAACTGTCAATCATAGTCACTTTTCTAAGTTTAGCAACCGGATGCCATTTCAAACCAAAGTCAAGAAACATCTGGTTTCTCAAAGCTCCCTCGGCACTATCTATTGTGTATTGCAAGGCTTGTACCCTGTACTTCTCAATAACTGATCGCATATAAGCATATATCTCTTTAGATAGCTGACTAGGTGCTTTCTTGACCACTTGGCCAGCTGGTGAATAATACCAGGTATCAAGTAAGATAACCTTACCTTTAGCAGTTATCCCAAAAGCACAACAAGCTGTTGCCGATTGTTGATGTCCGCCATCTAGCGCAAATGATATGCCAATCAGCTTATCATCGCTAGGCAAAGCATCAATAGCATGAAACATACTCATGTTATACACGTTGTTACCTAGTCCCACTGCCTCACCTAGATATAAGTATCTGTAATAATCATAGTCATTCTCTTTGATACGCTCTATATCTTCTAGCATCTGCTCAGTAACGAATCCGAGTTCATCATCAAGATAGGTGCTTGAGTGAGCTAAATAGTTCTTATTCGTTTTAACGCTCTCAAACCATTCATTGATCCAACTATAAGGATTGCGGGGCGGGTTGTAACTCCAAAAGAATTGTACGAACTTAGCGCGTGGGTGTTTTTGGCGCATGAATGTCACGTTTGATTGGTCAAAATCCTCTTGGTCATTAAATTCAGCAGCTTCTTCATACCAAACCGCTATGATGTTCCCTATATCGTTTGATTTCAGTTTTTGAAAATCATCTTGGCCGTAAAAGTAAAATGTTGAGCCAGTCGTTTTGTGTACGATTTTAAACGGGCTAACTGTTTTTGTAAACTGCTCAGCTATACCAAAAAGGTTCAATGCCCACCAAACCTTATTGAAAACACTGTCTCTAATAGTATTAGCGACCTTACGAATAACAACGATATTGGCCACCTCTCCAGCGATGATATACCTTATCATCATATACGCTAGTTTAAGTACAATAACCGATGATTTAAAAGAGTTACGCCCACCTTTCAAAACATTGTAAGGCAAGCTAGAAATCCAAACAGATTTGAAATGAGGGTTGATGTTTTCCTGTACTCTAAAGGTCATCTGTTGCCCCCTTTACTTCATCTAGCCACTCATCGACAATCTGGATTGTTTCACCAGAACCCTTTTCAGCCTCTTCACGCTCTTTATTATCATGCTTGAGCGCTCTTATACGCTCTTTCTGCTCTTGTATATCGTATTTATCTTTTGTATTGGTCAGCTTGATTATGTTCTCAGTCGCTTTCTGATTACCTTTTACAGCTTGCTGAAAAGTCGCAAAGGCTAGCAAAGCCTCGTTATTGCCAGCCATACCCATCTCCTCAAGTTGTTTCTTGATTTTACTATCCGTCACATCCAAAGATAAGAGGGTTTCAAATGCTTTTTTTAGATCAGCTTTTTTTCTTCTCGCTATGCCAGATGCTTTACCTCCTTTTCTTTGGAGTTCTTTCTGTTCCTCCAAACTTCGTTTGTTCATAGGAGTTAAATTTTTAGTTCCATCTCTAGGCAATTTCCACCCTCCTTTCAAACAAAAAAATCACAAGCATTTTATACTTATGATTTCATTGTATATGTTAAAAAAGGGGATGTTTTACGCTATTCCTAACAACTTTTCGATCTTGTCTAGCAAGTCTCTATATTTTGCATTGTCATTTTCATTATTAACAAGATATTCATTTGCAACGATGTTTAATGACTGATACAATCCACCCATAATTCCAGATTGTTCATCAGTCAGCTCGTTCTGCTTAGAGTATTTATCATAATACATCTTGCAGTTTTCATATATACGTTCATTCAATTTATTATAAAGGTCAATCATTTTCTATTCCTCCTGTCTATTATCTTATTTATATTCCCTTTAAAGGCTCTTATCTCTGCTTCCCAGTGATTTATATATTCTGTATCTCTGCCGGTTTCCTTAGCTATCTTTATTTTATCATAATGTTTATTGATTTGCTTTTGATAACTAGCAATGGCTTTTCGTTTATTTTTAGGCACACCAGACAAGTTTAATTTCGCTCCACGTCCGCCCATGATCTACCTCCCATTTTGTCGTTTCCATTCACTAAATGAAATTAGGTAATCTTCTTTTCCTGTCAGCGCTCTATGTTTGACTTGTTTCCCATGCCTATTTAACGTTCCTATCCCCATCAAAGCCCATGAGTTTTTTCTTCTTTCTACTTCCGCTCTCCAGTCATTGATATCTTTTTGATTTTTCTTGTCGATTTTACGAGTCTGAGCTTTATTCAACTCTTTGACGATTGTTCCGTTTTTTCTAGCATTTTCCAAAGCTTTTGAAAATGATGCCCCTTCATGATGTTTTGGAAGCTCGTAATCATCCCATGTTGCTATACCATCTTTTCCTATTCGTTGAAATTGACGAATAGATCCATCTGCCATTTTTACCGCAATTCTATCAACCTTATTACTTCCGACCTTTGCTCCTCTACCGCCCATTTTTAAGCCTCTTTCTATTAATATTTGTACCAATCCCATTCATTAGAATTAACTACTCTTGATAACTTCCCATTATTTTTCATCCTTTCCGTGGTTGCATTATCAAAATAGACAACCTCTATATCTTTATAATCGTATTCCACTTTTCCGCCATATACTACAATTCTTTTAGGAGTCAATCGCTTTATCATCTCGGTAACTCCATTCTTCCATATCTCAAACTGCTTTTTATTTTGCTTAACGCCTATTGTGCTGATTGCTAGCGTTGCACCTTGAGGCAAACCATCAAAACAAAAAGCAAAACTTTCCTCAGTTGACCACGATACCGTTGGAATAACCGTCATACCGTAATCTTGCATTATCTGACCAATCAATCTTGATCTGTAAATGTTCCATACTTGCATAGCCATAGGCATATCAAGGTATAGACTAAAGTCTGGAGTTAAGGCGCTATCAAAATCTAACAGCTTTTCAATATAAAAGTCTGGTCTTTGCCAAATACGTTCAAATTGATAATCATCTAAAAAGAAATGCACACATGAGCTATAATTCGGTTTATTCAAAACATAATTAAAACCTTGAAAATCTTTAGGTATATGATCCACTCCCTCAAGTATAGGCATGTTATAAAGCCCCTCTACTCTACTTTCGTCATAATGAAAAAGATTGTACTGGTTTATGGTTGTGTCTCTGTGAAAATCCTCTGCATCTTCTTCCTCAATGTCAGATGCCTCTTGTTCTTGATCTGTACCAAAATCTAAGCCTGTTACAGATAATTCAAACCCGAATTGGCTCATATCTATCGTTTCAAACTCAGCTAGTTCTACATTCAAAAGCTCTGCGTCCCATGTTGAATACTCAGCGACTCGATTATCTGCTAGTCTATAAGCCTTTATCTGCTCGTCTGTCAAGTTTACAGCGTGAGCGATAGGTATTGTATCTATACCTAAAGAAAGAGCTGCTTTGAGCCTAGTGTGTCCTGTAATAATGACATTATTATCATCTACTAAGATAGGTTGCTGAAAACCAAAAGCTTTTATGGATGCAGCAACTTTCTCCGTTGCCTCTCCGTCATTATGCCTAGCGTTTTTGTGATATGGTTTAATGGATTTTATATCTACATATTCAATCTGTAACATCTCCATATCTCTCCTTTCAAAAAAGCTTACATATCTTGATTATAGATACATAAGCTTTGGTTTTTTTACGGTTCTTTATCTAAGATTGCATTCTCAAGTAATTCTGTGTAAGTCGCACGAAAATAATCGTTAAACCACGCATTAAGTAATACATAGGCTTGAGTTGGACTATAAAATAGTATTTTTTGACAAGCCCCAATGACATTCATGTTTTCGTAAACATAAACCTCTTTTATTGCCTGTAAGTATTTAGGATCAGACTTATCCAGAAAATCTTCAGTTGATTTTTTTAAGTTACTTAAAAACTTAGCTTCAAGCCTATCATTTTTGATATGAGAAACTATAATCTTTTGCTCCAAAATGGTTCTCTTTGGATTTTTCTTATCCCTCAAAAAATACCACTTTAGCCAATTTATCTCTCGCCTGTGGATAACAGATAATCGCTCTATTTTTTTCTTCGTCATCCATTACCTCCAAATCTCACTAAATAAATAGACTAGCTAACCATATCAAAAATGCACATGTAATGATTTTCGAAATACTGCTCTTTACCTCATACGAATAATCCTCTTCAGATTCTTTTTTGCTAGATAACACAGGCCAGATGAAAGATAGTAGTGCATCCATCCCTAATGCTTGCCAGACTGTAATTTTACTGACAGGAACTATCGTTGTGATAATTTCATTCCATCCGTACTGAACAACGAACGGAGATACAACGATTACAAATACCGCCCCAATGATAATACCTGTTTTTTTAGATTTCATTTTTTTCTCCTGTGATTCTATTTTGTAAGGTTACTATTTTAAAATTATTTGAACACCCCCAGCTGTGAACTTCTGTAGCCACTTTTTCCCACTGAGGTCTTGAGTAAGGATATTTTTTAGGTCTCATTTTTCTACCTCAAATTCCTCAATTAACCAATCCAGATTTTTACGAGCCTTTTTCAAATCTTCAAGCCCATTCTTTTTCTGGAAACGTAGCTGATACTTCAAAGCATTTCCAAGATAAAAACCCTTTAATTGCTCTGGTGTCATGAAATTTCTTAGAGCATCGATAGATTCCATGCCATACCGTCCTTTGTAATGAGCTGGGTTGTTTACGTTGTCAATTATTTCCAGATTCATTACTTAACCTCCTCATCTTCATAAAAATCAACCTTTGCAAAGTGTTTAGGGTTGATAGTAATCATTCTTTCTTCTGGTTCAATTTGAATTAGTTGGAGACAATCTATATTGCCTCGTCCGAGCCATTCTAGCATTTTGAGAATTTGTTTGTATTCTTCTCTCACCTTGATAGTTTCATCCATGTATGGATTTTGTAATCTGATTTTTGTCATTTATTCCACCTCCTCTATATCAAACTCTAATCTATAATGCCCTTTCTCCTCGCTTAATCCGCCATAGACAAAGGATAACTTTTTGATAACCTTATGATTATCATCTGTCCAAATACCTGCATCAGTCATGCCATCAATGATAGCCTTGACTGTCGGATACAAGTTAGGTGGATCTAATTTAGATTTAGTAGGGCTGTAAATTGTAACTGTAACCTCACAAGGGTTAGAGGGGCTAAAAGCAGCCCTCTCTTTATCCTTGTTCATTGATGTATGCCAATAAGCAAAAGCTCTAATGCGCTTAGTAACTTTAGCCTTATCTGTTTGATGTTGCCTGTCGTTACTATTGATAACCATGTTTAGAGATTTTAGCTTAGTATTTCGAGGCAAAGAAAACTCAAATTTCATTACCTGCCTCCTGGCAAATTATAAATTTTAGTAAGCAACTCTGTTAATTCCTCTTCTCCTCTAATATAACCAACTACATCATCTGTTATTGGACTTGTGTAACACAACTGCCATTCTTCATCCAGATTCTTTAATACAGCTAATTCTAATCCATAAGAGTAACTATTACAAATAACACTAGCACCGTACCCATTTGGAAAATGATACTCATGCCTTTTAAGAACACCAAAAGAGTCATACTGAACAGTTGGTTCAATTCCATTGATTACTACATACGGTATCATCTAACTACCTCTCTTTTCAAATAACCTGATGCATCATCGCCCACATTGATACTCTCATACTGTTCTTTCGTAACAAGAAACTTGCCATAAGCTCCAATTGTGACTGTATAATGCCCATCAACAATAGCTTTATCTGTTACTGTTCCGATAAGTTCCCCACCAGCATTATCAACTTGATAAATAATGACTGGTTTTCTGTTTTTCAATTCTTCTACTTGTTGCTCCAGCTTGACCACCTGCGGTTTATAGTGATTTTTAGAAATTATCAAACCTAGATTTAGCATTGATAAAGACAAGGCTGCAAGTGCAAAAAATAGACCAACTCGATTTTTATTTTTCATGTCATGTCTCCAAAATCTTTATCACTGTGTAAATCAAAGCAATAGCATAAGCATCAAAGATAAACCAAACCACCTTGTCCGCTTTTCCCTCTTTGTAGGTTTTATGACCAGCAACGAAAATCAGAATGGCAAGGAGTAAGTAAGCGCTGATAACCATCAATTTTAGAAACAATACCATCTAATTACCGCCTAGCTCTTCAACCACTTTACTTACAGCTGCGAAAATCTGTTCTTTTAATTTGGTGTCCTTGATGTCATCAATCCCCTCAACTTTCCCAGTTTCTACATTGACAGCGATTGATCCAACAAAAGAGCTATCTTCCTCATCAGATTCACTAAGCACTTTTTTAACACTCTTACCATCCAGAATGTCCAACAAATCATGGCTAATGCTATGCATTGTTTTAGCTTTTTTGAATCTATAAATATCTTCTGTCAAGAGATAGTAGAACATTGCCTTGTTACTAGCATCGTGTAATTCCTTGGCGAACACTTTCAAGTTCTCTACGATAGTTTCAGCTGATACTGTGTTTTTAGTTTCTTTAGTCATTGTTTTTTTCCTCTCTTATGCTAATACTGTGATATGTTTTTGGTCTGCTAGTTGCTCTTTTAGATAGGCCGCAATGTTTCCTACTGCATCAGCTACCCAACGCTTACCATCTGCCTCGAATAAAGCCATATTGGCTTGCTTATCAATCCTAAAGACAAATAGGCTTGCTGGTTGTTCGACCTCACCAAATGTACGATATGGGCGCAATGTAACTGGGTTAGGTGTTTTCCCTTTAGCAAGACTTGCTACCCCTGTTTTAACTGTTGCTACTTGATACACTCCAGTATCTTCAATTTCAGCCCCATTCTCAATTTTCAATGCGCTAGCAAATTCTAGCAATGTGCCACGATCATTATCGTCAATAAAGTTTGATTGCAACATGATATTGAACTGTTCTGATGATAGGAAACGGCCAAAAGATAGCTCTGGAATGCGTGCCTTAACATCAACAAGCAATGTGCGATGTTCTAACTCATCGTTTTCAGACCATACACAAACCTCATCATTTTTCTCAACTGCTACAATCAAGCGTTGGTTTTTCAAATTGTTGAGGTCTGTTTTGAGATAGTCAACAAGGCTTGTCAAGGTTGATAGCTCCAAAGTTTTAGGATAGCGTTTGGGGTCAAGTTCTTTGAGGTTGAATTTGTTGGCATCATAGTACTCTGTGCCATCTTCAGCTGTTAAAATTTCCGAACCATGCTCATTTAGTTCTACTGCGTATTCCAATGCTGCTTTAAGATTTTCCGTTGTCATATTAGTTACCTACTTTCTTTTTGTTAAAATCAATAATATCTGGTTTTGTTTCTGCTTGTTGTTCAATTTCTGCCACTGGTTGCCCAATATCCGTCAGAATTTCTCCGTTTTCATCAAAGTACATTTGACCAGGTACTGTACTTTTTAGCTCATTAGCGTGTACTTGTCCTGTATCAAAATCACGCCCAACAAGAATTGTTGTAGCCACTCCATTTTGAGGCGCAAATTTTGATTTCACCTCCATGATAGTATCAACCACTGTACGCTCTTCATTTGCTGACATTGTAAGTGTGATAGTCACTTTTCGTTTTGCTTTCGCATCTGTATTTAGGTCAAGGATGTTATCAAAGACTTTTTCAAGCTCTTTGTCTAGTTTCTCCTGTAATCCTCCATCTGCAATGTGGGTTAGGTCTAACCCAATAAGTTTTTTATCCATATTGTCCTCCTGCTTTAAATTAAGCTAATTTGAAATGACGATAGCATTTTCTCTTGTGCAGCCTTATAGA
Organism: uncultured Streptococcus sp.; assembly: GCA_963517545.1. Lineage (GTDB taxonomy): Bacteria > Bacillota > Bacilli > Lactobacillales > Streptococcaceae > Streptococcus. The sequence continues at coordinate 28,100 of CAUQGR010000010.1, forward strand.
AATCTTTCTTAATTTCAAATCCATAGGCTGACCTATTCATCTCAATAGCAGCCCTTAGAGTTGATCCAGAACCTGCTACGGGATCAATGACAACATCGCCCTCATCTGTAAAAATTTCAATCAATCGTTTCAAAACTGGTATCGGCTTTTGCGTGGGGTGGATAACGGGATAAGAGCTATCTTTTTCCCACGGGGCATGATTGAGTATCATAGCCCCACCATTGTTAAATTTAGGGAGCTTATCACGATATAATACCGTTGCCTCTTCAACTGCGCCAACAATTTTCATGTTGGCCTTTAGCACTTGTGGGCTTGATTTCTTTGTAAAATAGAGCGGATAAGCATTATTAAAACCATGATTTTTACCACATTCTATAATCATGTCTCGCTGTTGCCAGGCATGAAAGACAATCATAGCAGGCGCTTTCCCCTTTTCCTTGGGTTCTTTCTTCAACAACCGACTACAAAAATCAAAGAAATTATTGATTTTAAAATCATTATCTGTGTCAAAAAACGATTTTCCAGCCAACTTACTCTCGCCGTTTTTGTTATCGCCATCTTTGTACCATCTAGGATCAGAAGCATAAGCATTATTTCCAAGATTATAGGGAATATCAGCAATGATAAGTTGCGCCCTCGGTATGTTGTATCGCTTAGCATTTTCAAAGTGGTCGTTGATAAGTTCAAATTTCATCACAACCTCCTTACTTCAAAAGTTTTTGTAACTGATTTAAGCGATCTTGACTATCTAACAACTCCAGATATCTTTTATGGCTGATCAAGACATATCCTGCTAGGTCATGACCTAGTAAAGTATCATCAACAAATAGCTCCATCTGCTCAGTTGAGGTGTCAAAGTGAGACTCTGCATCAGTGTCCTTTTTCTTCTTGGTAAAGGTGTTAGCAATAACCTCAATCTCTGACTCATTGCTTAAAAATGATGATACTTGAGTATTTAGGGCATCGGCGAATGCCTCGATTTCCTCAATCGTTGGAGTGGTAACATTTCTCTCGATGTCACTTACTCGATTTTGACTAATGCCAACCATAGGGGCAAGATCATACTGAGTAAGCTCTGCCTCTTTACGAATAGCACGCATTTTAGCGCCATCAAATACTTTCATCTAAACACCTCCCCTCCATCTGAGTACCATTTGTTTTTAAGTACATGACGTGCAATCTCACATTGTACTTGTGGTTTCTGATAATAATCCACTTTTGCCTTGTGCTTCTTGATAGCTTGCATAGTGTGAATTGTAACAATCGCTGCCCATGTGATAGACATCAAAGTTGTAAGTACCATAACGATTTCAATTTTTGTCATTTTCTGTTTCCTTTTCAAATTGGTTTAATACTGATTGTGAAAGTAATTTCACCCTCTCATCTTATTTCTGATGGTGAAAGAGTGTTTAGGTGGTGCATCTTCAAAAGCATCTTGAAACTCTTGATTGATTTTGCGGATATTGAAAGGCTCGTAAGCGTGGAAATAATAACCATGTTCATCAATTTCCCCATCGATACCAGTTGCCCATGCCAAGAAAACAGCTTGTTTACACGATGGGCAAGTAAGAGCCTTGCGATGCGCTCCTACCTTAACCACTTTACAGTGTCCACAAAATGGGCATTGTAAGTCTGCTTTAACTTTGATAAATTCCATTCAGCACCTCCTATAATTTAGTGTAGATTTCATATTGGGATATAGTCTGACCGTGTGACAATATACTGCTCAAATAACCGTGGTTATGTCCTAAGAATTCACTAGCTTTCGCCATACTTCTAAACATGTGTATTTCTTTAGTCTTTTTATCAACTAAAATGATGCTCATTCCTGTTTTGATTAGGTTGTTATCGAAAGCATGATTATTATTTTCTTTGTAAGTCGCCCACTCAAGATTGCTAACATGATTATTTTCTGGGTTGCCATCAATATGATTTACTGTCGGTTTGTTATCTGGATTTGGTATAAATGCCTCTGCAACCAATCTATGTACTAGGTAATCTTTCGATCTCTTGTTTTTCCATAGAGACACCCTAGGTTCTCTAGTTTTGGTTGATTTAGGTTTCAAAATTCTCTGTTTCCAATGCCTGATACCATGTCTTTGGCTATGTGTGGTTTTATCTTTGTGAGTTCTAACTCTACCATGGTTTGAAACTTCATAAATCCCCTCATAACCATTGATCTCTTTCCAAATTTCTTCACTCATAAATCACCTCAAAACGGAAGATCTGAATCATCAATATCCAATGGGTTTGTCGGTCTGCCAAATGGATTGTTATCACGGGTGAAATCAGGAACTGGATTTGTTGTGTTCCCCTCAAAGAAACTACCTTGTTGTCCGTAACTATTTCCATTTTGGAAATTGTTCCCTGTGTTATTTCCGTTTTGGAAAGAACTGCCCTGGTTGCTGTAACCCTGTTGCTGATAACCACCATGATTGTCTTGATGGCCTTGATTATTTTGCTGACTGTTCCGACTTTCTAGCAATTGGAAATTACTAGCAACAACCTCTGTGACATAAACACGTTGGCCTTGTTGATTATCATAGCTACGTGTTTGAATTACTCCTGTAACTCCGATAAGAGAGCCTTTTTTAGCCCAATTAGCAAGATTTTCAGCTGACTGTCTCCAGATAACACAATTGATAAAATCAGCCTCACGCTCTCCAGCCTCGTTCTTAAATGGACGATTTACAGCAAGAGTAAACGTAGCAACCGCAATATTAGATTGCGTGTATCTCAGTTCAGCATCTCTTGTAAGTCGCCCTACTAAAACAACGTTATTTATCATTTTGCACCTCCTCTACTTCTGATACCTTGATTTCATTTGAACCAAACTTTAATAAGTCGGTGTATCGTTTCACAAACTCAATAGCGGCCATAAATGAATTTTCTGCATTGATTTCTGACCCCAAATCCAGATCTGCAATTTTACCACTGACATAAAAACATCTCATAGGTCTGACTCCTTAACAAACACACCATCCACCATCTTTCCTTGACGGTCTTTGATTTCATTCCATGCCAATTCAAGGCACTCTGTCAAAGTCAAGTCAAATTTCTTAGCTACAAACATCAGATAAATAACAATGTTACCGCTACTTAACTGAATTTGAGTGCGTGCGTTAATGCGATTTGTATTAGTTGAAACATCAACCAAACCACGCGCAATCAACCCAATTTCATTAGCAATGTGCAAGTACAGTACCTCTACTGACCACTGATCTACATAATGAAAGTTATGCTGCCCGTTCTCATCTGGATTGAGAGACAAATGAATTTTAGAAAAGTTCATCTGTTGAGCTAGGATAGTCAAGACAACCATCATATCTCCAACGCTATCAGCTATCTTTTCCTTATCCTTTCGTACTGTAGCACCATTGAGCTCCCCCCACTCTTCATTGAGTTTGAGCATTTGAGATAATGGGCTTGCTTTGTCAAGCTCCTTAGCTGTTGACCAACCTTTTACATTTTCAATCAGTTCATTAAATTTCATTGTGCATACCTCCTGTTGCAATATTCACGTTCTAAGCTGTCTAGCCCCACTTTTAAATACTCGATAGAGTAAATAGCAAGGCTTTTCTTTTCAATTTGTGAGAGAGGCCTGTTAGCCTCCTCAAACTCTAAAATAAGTTGATACTTTCTAAATTCCACCTAACCCTCCAAAGTTTCAAAACTGATAAAGTTATCCTCAAGCCATTCTTGCAACTGATTAAGCTGAGATTTTCCACCATGCAATGTCAAACGCAAGTTAATTGTTAAAGGCTCGCTAGGCTCAAATTTTGGCACTTCTCGCACGTTGTTTTGTGGTTCTGGTGTAATTGTACCCTGTTCCAAAATCTCGCCTGTTTCAGCATCGTAAGCCTTGATATTCGCATTTGCATTTTCCTTGGCCAATTGAGCAATTTCTTCAAGTCGTTCAGCTTCTGCTTTTTCTTGAGCCTCTTTCTGCTCTTTGCGTGCAATCTCAGCATCACGACCAGTTTTCATCATCTTGAGGATATCAACAAGGCTCTTACCATCTTCAAGATGCCTGATATAGCTATCAGCTGGCAAATCATACTCTTGAGCTTGCTCTTGGATAGCTTGCTTGTTGGCCTTATATTCTTCCAGGGCATCAAATTCTGAAAGCACCAAGGCATCCATTTCATCAAGTGTTGTCTTTTTCAGCTCATACTTGCCTGTTTTAAAATGTTTCTTAAGGCTGTACTCATCGTATTTGTCAGCGAATGTGGATTTTTCAATCCCTGCGACCATACACTTATCCTCAAATGTGGCACGCACGACATCCACGCGCATCAATCGTTCATGTTCATCAATCGCATTAAGTCCTGCTGTCATTTCATCTGTCACTTTTTCAAGAGGATTGAGAACCTTTTCTTTATACCACTTTTCAAAGTCTTTATATGGTTGGTTTATTGTTCCTTTGATTTCCTTGCGTTTGGTTTCCAAAGCATCTTTCAATTTGTTATAATTTGTCCGCTCCTCATAGACCTCTTTATAGGTCTCTGTTGAAACTTCTTTACCAGAATATTTAGCAATAGCTGCCTGGACTTGCGCCTCAATTGCTTCACGGTCAATGTCGATTTTTGCTGGTGTGAAATCCACTTTGATTTCAGTTAATGTTGTATTAGTTACATCTTTCATTTTTTACCTCACTTTGTTTTAATTCCTTAGTTTTATAGCTACCACAATTTGGGCATTCCAGAAATGTCCAATCATCATTATTGGTTGTGGCTTTGTAATATATAGAACCACATTCTAAACATCCAAAATTTCCACTTAGCATATCAGCTACCTTTCTTTTCGTATGCTTTTTGAATTTGTTTAGTGAGATATTCCATCACTATGTTATAGCCATCAACTGGCACTTTGTGGAAATCGTCTATTTGGTACTTGCTCAACACAAAATTGGCAACTGTATCAAATGGCGCTCCCTTAATCGTCGCAATCTCTTCAACGTTCTTGATGATTTCTTGATACTGAATGTTATCAATGTACCTTACTTGTTGTTCTTGAGCTTGCTGGTTGTTTGGTTTCTGTTGCTGATTAGTCTGTCCTTGTACTTGGGTTTCTTCTACTGGATACTCATCAATATCTTTTTCACCAATCGCAAACAATCCCTGCAAGGCATATTTTCGAGCGTATGAGCTGACTGCACCTGTCCATTGCGGTTCTTGCATTTGTTTAATCTGTCCTTTTTGAGTATTAAATACTTGAACTGGACTCATTTCAGCGTATGCTGTTGATTGGTACCTCTCGTCACTCTCATTATTAAAAGCTACGGCTGTTGCTTTTACAAAGATTTTTCCGACAAGCTCAATGAGTTCATCAGTTACGATTACAGACCAATCGCTTTTTAGCTCTTTGAAAGTTGTATAGATGTCCTCGGCATTTCTAAATGCGTACTTTACATCTTTTGATTTCTTTTTTTCTAGTTGCATTTTTTGTTGCAACTCTGGGAAAGTTAAACTTGCCATTTTCCTCCTCCTGTAAAAACTCTGTAATTCCCTTATTTTTTATAAGTATGAGTTTGTTATTTGTTAGTAGTTATTATTCTGCTATCGTGTCATCTTAACGATTTTAGCCATTTCTTTCTTCCATGACTGACTGCCTCGATATTGCAGATAAGCATCAAAACCTTTAATTGTGACAAGCTGACCATCATTTCTGAGATGCTTTTGCTGACTAGGCAATTTTTTCATTTCTCGTCTCATGTCTCCCGCTTGCCGTTTTGAACATCCAAAGATGTGCTCTAGTTCTTCATCGTTTGCAGAAATCTTCTCGATGATCACATCTTTAATTCTCACGATTTGAACTGTTTCCATTTTTGCTCCTTTCGTGGTATAATTCAGTTAGTTATTTTGATATGCGCCTGACTTCTGTTAGGTGCTTTTTTGCTGCCCTTGGTTTTTTAATACAATCATGCTATAATCAAGAAAAATCTAGTAGAGGTACACTATGAAAACGATACTGCGCAAGATATCAAATACTTTGTTTAGTCTCCTATTAATTTCTGCTGGTATAGGTTTAGAGTTACTGTTACTCTCGATTACCAAATACCAACTAGATCTTTCTGACATTACACAAAATTTTCAACAATCCTTGCTCGCAATTCTGGTTGCTTTCATACTCTCCGCTTCTATCTTAGTTATTCTGATTGAAATACCGAACATTGGTAAAAAAATCAATAGATTCTTCAACGAAGCCTTTTATATGCTCTTCTCGATAATTTTCACTGCAAATCTCCTAGTTATGTTAGGCTCAGAAAACTTCGGATTACTTGCCACGCTTTTCTCTTTTCCATTCTTCGTAACATTTCCAAATCTCCTTAAAAAATTCACGGAAACGAAGAACATCAAAATACCAGTAAAGCGATGCCCAAAATATAAATATCGACACAAACAAGATAAACGCAGATATAAACGCCTCTAGTGCTCTTAACACCATTCACTCTCCTTTCTTTGTTGAAATGTGTTGAATATGCCAACCTACATGTTCAACCATTTCCTAACCAAATCAGTGCTGTCAACGCTGTTGATGGTTTTAGGAATAGCAGATAATTCTACTATCTTGGCCCAGTAGCTATCTAGCACTTTCTTATCAACATAGACCGCTTGTTCACATAAACCGATGTGTCCATCAATGACTATCGCCCTACGGACAAGTAGGTCTTTTTCGTTTTCTAGTTCAATTCGTCCAGCAATATTGCCAGAGATTTCAAGGTACTTGCCTATTAGTTTCATATCTACTCTTTTCTAAATTCATCCAAGCTGATTTCCAGTGCATCAGCGATTTTGCACATATTCGGCCAAGAAAGGTATTTTACCTTCCCACTTTTTAAATCAGAAAAGAAACTACGATTAACTCCAGCCATCTTAGATAATTGATTGCCATTCAAATTTCTTTCCTGCATAATTCTGTTTAATTGTTCCCACATGTTACACCCCCAAAAAACACTATATGTTGTTAAACAAATATATTCAATTACAATATGTTGTGTCTTTCTGCTATCTATGTTATAATCATTCTTGACTAGGACCTCTCACCGTTTTAGTCAAAATTTCAACAGAAAGGAGATGATGTTATGCACGATCTAGTTATCAAGATGATTCTTGATGAATACGGTATTGATAACTCTGAAAATTTGTCTAAAGCACTCGCCAAAGTCCTAGATGAATTTTCAAGAGATAGCCGTGTAGCTAGCAACCTGTCTAAGTCTATCAATGAGCATAATAGGCTTATAGATAGAATGCACGGAGTTATTAGATAAGCCCTAGAACCATCTGAGCGTGTTTGCGAAAGACATTGGTTTCACTGTCATCCAGTGTTATGTCTTTTGACAAATTACGCTCTTTTTCGTTCAGTTGGTGATCGTAAAGGCTGTTTAGCTCTTCCCATCCTTTTCGAGTAAAAGCCTGTCTTAAGCTAATATAGCGTTCGATAATAGTCAGTGATTTTGCAATATCCTGCAGCCTCTGCTCAGATTGTTCTTTCTCGTTTTGAGTTTTGACAATAAATTCTGAGTAAGCAGCTTCCCATGCCTTGACTATTTCCGTAGTTGAGGCTTTTGTTTTCCCACTGAATGGGTATCTTTTAGGTCTCATTCTTTCTCCTTTCAAATCAAAGTCCTATATTAGAAATTTGAAATTTCTCTCTTTTATTTATTAAGAGTAGTAGTACTTGTTGTTAGTTAGTATTTATTGTTATTTAATACTTGTTGTTAGTTAATATTTATTAGTGCCTTATTTTACAACGTTGTAAAATGCAATGTTGTAAAATACAATGTTGTAAAATGCAACTTTGTATTAAGTAATTGTGGATGACTCAGATTTCTTCATAGCTATCGCTTCATCAAGACGTTGCAACATAATTTCAAATTGAAAATCAGTTATTTTTGTATCTGAGAAGAATCTGAAAGTCTGAACTCCTCTCCCTCTGCCGAGGCTTTTTTTTACAGTCCGTAAATATCCAGCTTTTTCAATCTTTTTGAAATGCCTTAAAACCATTTCTCGGCTAATATTCAACCGTCTAGCTATTTCCTCTGGATAGACAAGCCAATTCTCTTTATTGCTGAGAACGACCATCAATATACCGATTGTTGCAGGTTCAAGTTTTGGATCTCTCAGAAAATCATTTTTAACTGCTGTATAATCCTCAGTCGCATTTCTGAAAGATTAGTTGAAGATTTAAGTTTTTAAAATCTGTCATAACTCCTCCTTTTAAATTTGCTATAATTGACTTATCCTACATGAAATGAGAATAAGTCATGATTACCTGTCACATCGTTATTGATGGTCATGTTGAACCTGTACCAATGACTATCGCTCTACGGACAAGTAGGTCTTTTTCTGTTTCAGCTTCAATGCGTCCTGCAAGCTCCCCAGAAGTTTCTAGATATTTACCAATTAGGCTATCTTCTTCTGCCATATCGCCTCCTTCCTAACCATCACCAAGTAGCTTCTCTGTCGTCACGCCAAGATATTTAGCAACCTTGGCAAGATTAGATGCTGATGGAGTGGATTTGTTCCATTTCGAAATCAAACCATTTGGAAATTCCAAATCTTTCTCAATGCGATAGATTGATATTCCCTGATTTGCAGCAACATCTTTGATAGTGTCATAAATCATGTTTTCCTCCTTTTTAGAAATATTTCTACGTTTTATTTCTGATAACTCTTGACAAATAATAGAATAAGTTCTATTATAAGAGTATAAGAAAAGTAGCAAATACAGATTTTATCTGTTTCTGCGTCTGTAGTATTTATTATTTTGTGTACCTCCCAAGTACAATACCATGATACCACAGAACTATTTCTATTGTCAATAGAAATATAGAAATATTTCTATTTTTCTTAGATTTTTTTCTGGAGGGTATTAGAAATGAATACTTACGAGATAATAAAAGAGCTTGTCAAACAACGTTTTATGACAGTTGCACAACTTGAACGAACTCTTGATTTATCAAATGGCTCTATTTCAAAGTGGGCAAAATCAAAACCTAATTCTGAGCCGTTAGAAAAAGTCGCCGATTACCTAAATGTTAGCACAGATTATCTTCTGGGGCGTACGGATAACTCTGCAATTGCAAGTGATAAAGAACAATTCTTTTTCGAGGGCAAAGAAGTCGATGTTGAGGAGCTTGCCTCTACTGCTATGCGCTTCAATGGTAAACCACTAACTGAAGAAGATAAAAAAGCAATTCAAAACATAATAGAGATTTATCTCAGAAAGCAATAATAATAAAAGGTTGGATTGTTTATGACTGAAAAAGAATTTTCTCAAAATCTAGGTATAGATATAGAGATTTTTGAAGATGGTCTATTTCCAGATGAGGCCTTTTATATCCCCGCCATCAAAACTATGTTTTTGAGTGATGCTATATCTGATGAAAAAAGGGTGCAAGTCGCTTTACATGAGATAGGCCATAGAAACCACACGCCAGATACTTATCAGCTTTTTAGGGAAAAGTGTGAGCTTGAGGCTAATAGGAATATGATCCATCACCTTATGAAAGCTGAGTTGGATATAGCCGAAGATACTACTACATTTAATTACCTAGTTTTTATGGAAAAATACAACTTAAAAACCATTGCTGATGAAACAATGGTCAAAGAAGAATATTTAGCTTTACTTAATTAAAAAAGGAGCAGGATAAATGAAAAGAATTTTTTCCATATCATCTGTTTTGCTTTGTGCACTTTTTATTTCAACCGCTTGTACAAATCAAACGCAAAAGTCATCCAACGAACCGACCACTCAGGCGTCATCATCTGATGATATTAGCGTAGAAGAATATTTTGATAAGCTATTGACTAAAGTTGATAAGGTCACAAAAGACAATTACAAGTCAGATGATTATAAAATCTACGATTACAAAACAGTTCTCAGAGAGCCAGAAAAATTCTTCTCTTTAAAAATGAGAATCGACAATCTGGAGATCGTGCAAATTTTTAAAGAGGGAAAGTACACGAAAATACTTGCCACACAACCCAGCGGTGATTTCTATATGCTGTTCATGGAGACTGAACGTATAGAAAAAAGATTTTTAGAAAAAGATCACCTAACTGTAAACGGGCGTTACTTGCTTTCTTACGAATACACTACAAATAGTAATAAAGAGAAAAGCGTACCTTTAATTTACGTCGATGCGTATTTGATACTGAAAAATTAAAAAATCCCCACACTCAAATTTTGGCCAAGGAGAGTGTGAGGATATCCTGTATAGTAAAAGGCATTAAAAAGCCCTCTTCACTATACCCCCATTTTATCAAAAAAGTGAGGTAAAATCAATGTGGATGGAAGAATTGCCAAACGGCAAATATAAATTTTTTGAGCGATACAAAGATCCATATACTGAGAAGTTGAAAAAAGTGTCAGTCACGATGGAGAAGAAAACTCCCCAGGCAAGAAATCAAGCTGCTATCTTACTGCAAGAGAAGATAAATCAAAAATTAGGGGAAAAACAACATTCTGTTTCTAATATAACTTTTGAAAAACTATATGAGGAATTTGAGGAAAATTGGAAACATGGTGTTAAAAATTCAACAGTATATGCTTCAAAAAATGTAAAAAAAGAGATTTTAAAGCAGATAGAGGGCGACTACCTAGTTAGAAATATTGATAGACGTTTATTACAAAAAGTAATAGATCAACTATTACAAGATGGGAGATCTCATAACTATGTTTCTAAAATCAAGTTCAAGCTCAATCAGATAATGAAATTCGCTATCAGAATGAATTATATTGATACAAATGAAATGCTATTTGTTGAAACGCCTAGAAAAGTAATTACATCCGACGAACTCAGAAAGAAAAATACAAAATACTTAGACCAAAAAGAGTTTAAGTTATTCATCAAAAATTTAAAAGACGAGGCCCTATGTGATTATCGAATTACAAAGTATATCCGAATAGCTAAAGTTCTTTTTCTTACTGGCATGAGGTATGGAGAGCTGGCAGCCTTAAACTACAAGGAAGATATAGATTTTTCTGAAAAGACTATTCACATCAAGCATACATACGATTTCAGACAAAAAGAGAGAACTACACCAAAGACAATCAAGTCCGATAGGGTTATAACAGCACCTCAAAAAGTGTTAGATATTATCAAAGAGCAAATAATAGAGAATGCGACAAATGGATTTGATACAGATTTTATTTTCATCAATACTCTAGGAGAACCAATAACAAATGCAAGGGTTATTTGTGCATTGAAAAGACATGGTCAAAAAATCGGCATAGAAAAAAACATAACTACACATACATTTAGACATTCTCACATATCCCTACTTGCTGAGCTAGGAATTCCTTTGACTGCCATCATGGATAGAGTAGGACATAGTGACTCAAAGACCACACTAGAGATTTATTCCCATGTCACTCAAAAAATGGTATCAGACATATCTAGTAAGTTAGAAAAGATAAAACTATAAATTATGCCCCTCACCTGCCCCTTTTTATCATATAAGACAAACAAAAAGCCTTTAAAGTGTTGATATTAAAGGCTTTTTAAAGTGCACGAAAAAAGAGCACACAA
>CAUQGR010000011.1:0-39228 GCA_963517545.1 uncultured Streptococcus sp.
CATCTCGCTCCTCCTGCTCAATCAAGAACTGAAATTCACTCATGCACTCAATCAAAAGCTGATCCAGAAAAATGCTGTCTTTGCTAGTCGTCTCTGCCTGATTTCTGGCTGTGTTTAGGGTCAAAAAATTCAATTCCTCAACCAGTTTATTGAGTCTTTCTGTCTGGCGTCCAATGGTTGCTAGATAATGGGCTTGTTCTCCCTCCTTGATAACCCCGTCCAAAATTCCTTCTACCGTCGCTTGGATCGAAGTGATGGGGGTCTTGATATCATGCGAAAGCTGGGCAATCATCAAGCCCTTTTCTCGTTCGCTTTCTTCCAAGGAATTAAAGGTCGCCTGCAAATCATGGGACATTTCATTAAAAGCTTGGCCTAATTGTTGAAATTCTACAGGTCCTTGAACCTCCAGATTTGCAGGGAAGTCCTTGTCCGCTACTCGCTTGGCATGTTCCTTAAGTTTGGCCAATGAGGTAAAGACCGGCGATAGGAGAAAGAGACTAATCCCAGCACCGATAAAACTAGCCACGAGAGTCATACCCACTAGGAAATAAATCTCTCTTTCTTCAATTAACATTCGCTGGATGGCCCAAAAAACCACGATAATCGTTAGGAGTGTTGAAATGACATACCCCACTAAAATATAACTTTTTAACTTCATTGACTACCTCGTGCTTTCTCAATTTTGTAGCCCAAGCCCCAGACAGTTTTGATAGTAGGCGTTTCTGCACTGGCATGTTTAGCCAACTCCTGTCGAAGAGCATGGATATGAACATTCAAGGTATTGGTATCATCCACATAGTCTTCTTGCCAGACCTTTTCATAGAGGTCTGTCTTAGAGAAAACCCGCTCTGGATTGCTAGCTAAAAGCCATAGAAGTTCGAAGGATTTGACTGTCAAATCAAGCGCCACATCTCCGACTTGGACCTCATGGCTACCGTGATTCATCCGTAAATCCCCGAGACTGACGACCTCTGTCTCACCTCCACGATGAAGGCGACGCAAGATATTGTGGACACGCAAAACCAGCTCACGTGGGCTAAAGGGCTTGGCAATAAAGTCATCTGCCCCTAAGCTCAGGCCATAAATCTTGTCCTGCTCGCTAGTCTTAGCCGTGATAAAGAGAAAAGGCTGATCTGGAGATTGATACTGAACCTCACTAATCAAATCATAACCATCCATCCGAGGCATCATGATATCTGTAATAATCAAATCAATCGCTTTTCGCTTGAAGATTTCCAAGGCCTCTACTCCATCATGGGCCACCAAAACCTGATATCCTGCCTGAACCAGATAACGTTGATGAATATCTGTGATTTCTACCTCGTCGTCAACGAGTAAAATTGTCTTTCCCATCTGTCTCTCCTTTGAAAAAAACAGTGCTATACCACAATAGTATAACACTATTTTAATCTCTTTACGAACATTCTAATCGCTATCTGGATTTTTCAAATCCTAGATAGAAAGTCTGTAGCTAGACTAGTCATTTTCCTCTTTTTTAGCTTTCAAACCGAGGCCACCTAGTAGTCCTGCCAAGGCGAGTCCAAAGAATCCAAGAGTAGCCATTGATGTTTGGGCTTCACCAGTATATGGAAGCATGTCTTTTTGCTCTTTCATTTGATCAGCCATCATTGGATTTGACACCTTGTTATTAGCTGCCATCTTGCCTTCATCAGACATTTTGCTTGAGGCTGCTGGAGCTTGGTCTTGTTTCATGCTTGGTGTTGCCATTGGCTGACTAGCATTCATAGTTTTGTCCTGCTCTTTGCTATGCACCATCTTATCCTGGCTAGCAGCTGGCATTTGAGATTTCATCTCATCTTGATTGGCACTTGGCATTTGAGCGTTCATCTTAGACGCATCTTGATGACTATTCATCATTGGAGCCGGCATAGCTGAACCATTAGAAGATGGGACGAAGCCTGATTGCATCGGAGTAAGAGACTGATGTCCATTCAAGTTTACTGTCAAATCCTTAGTCGCTACGAGATTGCTCAAATCTGCCTTGCCGTCTTTTGCACCGTACACTTTGATAGTTGCCTTGTAGCTTTGAGTGCCGTTTTGTTTTAACAAATCAAGTAGCTCTTTGTCAGATTTTCCTTGGGTACCTGCCAAGTCTACTTCATAGAAGTAGAGGCCTTTGCCCAATTTTTCTACTGGTGGTAGGGCAGGATTTTTAGCTGAACCATTGTCTGACCAAGGAGCCTTGTCGGATGCTTTCAAGATAAGGCGAGTCAACATGCCGTCACCTGCGAAGAATTCGTATGGGATTACTTGGTTGACGCCAGCTGTGAATGGACCTGGGAAGTTGGCCTTATCCAAGTAAGTGGCTGGGACGTCTACTGTGTCTTTAGTATTATCTGCCACACCTTTTTGCACTTCGGCTGGAGTAGTTAGGCCGTTCAAGTTGACAGCCAAATCCTTAGTCGCTACGAGATTTGTCAAATCGGCTTTGCCATCTTTTGCGCCGTACACTTTGATAGTAGCTTTATAGCTTTGAGTGCCGTTTTGTTTCAACAAGTCAAGAAGGTCTTTATCAGATTTTCCTTGAGTGCCAGCCAAATCTACTTCGTAGAAGTAAAGACCTTTGCCCAATTTCTCTACTGGTGGAAGGGCAGGATTTTTTGCTGAGCCGTTGTCTGACCATGGGGCCTTGTCAGATGCTTTCAAGATAAGGCGAGTTAACATGCCGTCTCCGGCGAAGAATTCATATGGAATAACTTGGTTGACACCAGCTGTGAATGGGCCAGGGAAGTTAGCCTTATCCAAGTATGTAGCTGGAACGTCTACTGTGTCTTTGGTATTGTCAGCCACTCCTTTTTGAACTTCGGCTGGGGTAGTTAAACCATTCAAGTTGACATCCAAATCTTTAGTCGCTACGAGGTTGCTCAAATCTGCCTTGCCATCTTTAGCACCGTACACTTTGATGGTAGCTTTATAGCTTTGCGTACCATTTTGTTTCAAGAGGTCAAGAAGCTCTTTATCTGATTTGCCTTGAGTGCCTGCCAAGTCCACTTCGTAGAAGTAGAGACCTTTGCCCAATTTTTCTACTGGTGGAAGGGCAGGATTTTTTGCTGAACCGTTGTCTGACCATGGAGCCTTGTCTGATGCTTTCAAGATAAGGCGGGTTAACATACCGTCTCCAGCGAAGAATTCATATGGAATGACTTGGTTGACACCTGCTGTAAATGGGCCTGGGAAGTTGGCCTTGTCCAGATAAGAAGCTGGAACGTCTACTGTGTCTTTAGTATTGTCGGCTACACCTTTTTGAACTTCAGCTGGGGTAGTTAAGCCGTTCAAGTTAACATCCAAATCCTTAGTTGCTACAAGGTTGCTCAAATCAGCCTTGCCATCTTTTGCACCGTACACTTTGATAGTTGCTTTATAGCTTTGTGTACCGTTTTGTTTCAAGAGGTCAAGAAGCTCTTTGTCAGATTTTCCTTGGGTACCTGCCAAGTCTACTTCATAGAAGTAGAGGCCTTTGCCCAATTTCTCTACTGGTGGAAGAGCTGGATTTTTGGCTGAACCGTTGTCTGACCATGGGGCTTTGTCTGAGGCTTTCAAGATAAGGCGTGTTAACATACCGTCACCAGCAAAGAATTCGTATGGAATAACTTGGTTGACGCCAGCTGTGAACGGTCCAGGGAAATTAGCTTTGTCTAGGTAAGTGGCTGGAACATCTACTGTGTCTTTGGTATTGTCAGCCACACCTTTTTGCACTTCAGCTGGGGTGGTTGCTGGTTGAGCTTCATTTGCTTCACGGTCTTGTCCGGAAACAGTAGATACAGGACTTGCCACGGGCTTAACCGCATCTTCTGTTTCTTTCTTAGATTCTGGTTTTGCTTGCACTTCTTCTTTTGGCGCTACCACTTGGTCTTTAGCACCCGTAGCTGCTTTTTCTGGAGAGTTTGTAGTATCCAAGCTTGCTTTAGGTGTTGAGTCTGCCTGTTCTGAAGGAAGAGCTGTATCGACTGCTTCTTTGAGAAGTTCTGCTGGTAAGTCGCTCTTTTCACTCACCGAAGCAACGTCTGGCACAACTTGAGCAGGGATTGGATTGAGCCCATCGGCACGTACAGAACTTGGCTGACCAACTAGGACAAAAAAGCCACTGGCCACAACAACTGAGGCAACACCGACACTAAGACGGCGAATAGACCAACGAGTATATCTTTGATTTGGATTGAATTTCATAGGATTCTCCTTAGAGTTTTTCTTTATTTGATGACTCTAGTATAATCTCCTAAAATTAAAAAGGACTAAGAAAAAGTTAAAATTTTTCTTAAATCCCTCTTATAAAATACTTATATCAATTAAATCCATAAACAGATTTGGTGATTTGATAGACAACATTGGAAAGTTTGCGAGCTGGCAAGACAGAATGTTTGGTCAAACGGCTGAGCATGGTTTTGCGAATAGCCTGAAAGACCTCTGGATTTTCCTGCTGAATATAGGTCCACAGCTCCCGTTTTTTTGCCAAATGCTCTGCTGTGCCTGCTCGATTGAGCAGGGCACTGGAAATCACCGTCGTAATCTCAATATGATTCAGCAGATATTCTCGCATTTTGGGGTGGCCTACTTTGGACAAATCAAGCTGGTCTACCAAGAGTCGATTGACCTTGAGTTGCTGGTCAATGCGCTTAATCATCACTTGCTCATTGACAGACTGGTCCTCACGCCCAATCAAATAACGATAGAAATCGACAGGCAGATAGTACATGGTCTTGACCTGCTGAAGGGGGGTAAAGACAAAAAGATTATCGACATAAAAAGTATGTTCAGGCAGTTGGAACTGGCTAGCACGCAACAAATTTGTCCGATAAATCAGCGAATGCATCATGATATACTGGCCTTTGGAGAAATTTCCGACCTGGTCCCAGCCAAAAATCTGCCGAACAGGCAAGACTGACTCGTAACTCATACTCTTCTTACGAGACTGGCCTTCCTTTTCATAGACAAAATTAGTCACAAAGGCGTCAACCTCTTGACCCTTGCTCTCAAGTTCCTGCAAGGTTTCAAGAATTTTCAAGTAGGCACGAGGATCCACCCAGTCATCACTGTCAACTACTTTAAAATAGCGCCCAGAAGCCTCTGCCAAGCCACGATTGACCGCACCGCCATGGCCTTTATTTTCCTGATAGATGGCTCTAACGATGTTAGGATACTTGTCGGCTAAATGCTCAGCGATTTCCTGAGTCTGGTCCTGAGACCCGTCATTGATAATCAAAATCTCAACTTGCTCACCACCAATCACTAGCGACTCCACACAGTAATGAAGATAGGCTGCAGCATTATAGCTAGGAATGGCGATAGACAATAACTTCATAATCTGCTCCTTTAGGGGACTGATTTTTTTTACTCTCTCTTGTCACTTCTTTCTATTTTACCATAAAGTCCAGCCTTTGAAGCACTTTTACTGGAATACAAGGTGTTCTCTCAATTTGCTATCTTGGACATCAAAAAAGAGGGAATTTCCCTCTTTTACGAATTTAATTCTGCTAAGTCATCTAGATACTGGTTATTGATAACCGCCAAGATATAGGCATCTGCTTTCAAGAGGTCATTAGGACCAAACTGGACATCCAGTGGTGAATTTTCTTGTTCACGAAATCCTAGGACATTGAGGTTGTATTTGCCACGTAGATCCAGCTGGCTCAGGCTTTGACCAGCCCAAACACTAGGAATTTTCATCTCCACGATAGACACATTTTTATCCAGCTGAAAGACATCAACATTGTTATGAAAGAGAATGGTCTGCGCTAGGGACTGCCCCATTTCATACTCAGGTGAGATCACCGAGTCAGCACCGATTTTTTCCAGTACCTTTTTGGCTGTCTGGCTTTTGACCTTGGCAATAACCCTTGGTACACCCAAACTCTTACAGTGCATAACTGCAAGCACACTGGACTCCAAATTTTCCCCTGTCGCGACGACAACGGTATCGCAGGTATCAATCCCTGCTGATCTCAATAATTCTTCATCTGTGATGTCGCCAATCACTCCACGCGCCAAAACTGGCTCAAACTGATTGATGCGCTCTGCGTGGTCATCAATAGCGATAATATTCATATCCTGCTTGGCTAGGGCAGCTAGGACACTGCTCCCAAAAATTCCCAAACCTAAAATTCCAATCGTACGATCTGACATGCTCTTTCCTTTCTTAACCAATACTAATATCTGCTTTCATATAGTGAATCATATCTTTCTTTTCCGGATGGTAATCTGCTAGACTAACCAGCAGGGTCAAGGGACCAATTCGTCCAATAAACATGAGAACCATAATCACACTTAGAGCTAATTTCCCTAAATCTGGAGTTAAATTTGCCGTCACTCCGACTGTCCCAAGAGCAGAAATGGTTTCAAATATGAGGTGGATAAAGGGAGGATTTCCCTTGGCTGTGATCCCTAGTAAAATCAAGCCCAGCAAGAAGGTCATCAAAAAGATAATAAAGACACTAAAGGATTTTTGAACTGTTCGTGGCGCAATCGTCCGTCTCGCTACATTGGCATGAGGTAAGCCTAGAAGCTCACTTCGTGCAAAGACCAAGAGGACAAAAAATGTGGTAATCTTGAGCCCCCCAGCTGTTCCTCCTGGAGCCCCACCTAGAAACATCTGCAAGATATAAATCAATAAGGTAACAGGACGAGCCATGCTGTAATCAATTGTCCCAAAACCAGCCGTTCTCATGCTGACAGTTTGGAAAAAGCTGACCAAGACCTTATCTGCAACAGGGAGATTGCCAATCGTCCCTGCATTGTTCCATTCAAGAACGAGACTGGTCACCGTCCCAAAAGCTAGGAGCCCCACCGTCAGTAATAAAACCAGTTTGGTGTGAAAATGCAGACGCCCTTTTTTCTTTTTCCCTACGTGCGTAGCAAGGTCAAACCAGACCATAAAACCAAGACCACCTGTGATAATCAAGCCTGCGATGACCAGATTGACCAAGGGATCGGTCTGAAAAGCAATCAAGCTGGTACTTCCAAAATTATCAAAACCTGCATTACAGAAGGCGGATATAGCTAGAAAAATAGCACTAAAGAGACCACGCCCCCAGCCAAGTTGAGGAACAAAACGAAAACTGAGTAACAGAGCCCCCAAACCCTCAACTAGAAAAGTTGTAAGAAAAATAGAATGGACAAACTTTCTCAAAGATCGAGTCTCTCCATAACTAAAACTATCCTGAATAGTTGCACGGCTACGAAGACTAAGCTTTTGCTTGCTCTGGATATAGAAAACCCCAATAAAGGTCATGAGCCCCAGACCACCAATCTGAATCAAGAACATACAAATGAGCTGACCCCAGACATTATAGGTGGTAGCTACCGGCTGCGTAAAGAGGCCGGTCACACAGACCATGGACACCGTCGTAAAGAGATGGTCAAAATAAGTAGCCTGCGAACCACTTGCCTGAACAAAAGGCAAACTCAAAAGGAGAGAACCTATAAAAATAACTCCAGCGAAACTTAAAAAAATCCGACGAGCTGGCGAAAGTCCGCCCAAGGCTCTCTCAATTTTTTTCACAAATAATTTGAATAACATACATCCATTGTACCATAAAAAGAAGGATAGGAGTTAGATATGAAAGGCTATCTCAAGGCAGAGTTCCAAGGCCTTTTCGAAAGCTTCTGAACCCCAGTCACGACTGTCGTACTGGTCCAAATCGGCTAAAGAATCCGCTGTAAACAACAACTCTCCCCAGAGAACCCCGCGCAGTTGAGCTACTGCTGCAAGTGCAGCACACTCCATCTCCACAACAGCACAACCTTCTTCCTTACGATAGGCAACCTTTTCAGCTGTCTCTCGGTAAAAACCATCTGTCGTCCAGGTCATGACTTCCTCGTAAGGGATGCCTCTTTGCTCCAAAATTTGCTCAATGGCAGCAATAGCCTCTGGCTGAATTTCCATATAACGAGAAGGTACCACATAGTGATAACTAGCTCCTTCATCTCGCAGAGCCCGAACTGGGACGAGAAAGGCATTTTCTTCTATATCAGCCAGCACACCACAGGTTCCGGTTGAAATAATCTTCTCTACACCATAGCTAATCAACCAATCCATAAACTGGGCCGCTGGGGCAGAACCCACAGGAGCCTGAGCCAGACAAATTTCCTCGCCCTTATAGTTCACGACATAGACTGGATAGGTCTTGGTGGCAGAAATGAATTCGCCGACACAGTCCGCCCCTACTTCCCTCGCATAGCTATCAATCTCCTCACCTAAAAATGCATAGACACACTTCTTGGGCAAATGCAAGTCCAGCCCCTCGTGATCAGGCATGATGACCGCCTGAGGATTGTCATCAAACTCTAAAATGGGAATCGCATGTTTCTGAATCATAGCCCACCTCCTCTGATTTTGTACTATTGTATCACAAGCTGGCAGAGTGTCAAGGAGCTGTTTTTATCAATTCTGACATCTCCTCTTCCATGCATTTGAGAAATCGTTGCACCGCTGGAGAGGTCGGTTTCTGTTTTGGCAAAGCAAGGCCCAGCGAGACAAAACGTGGTGGGTTTAGGGGTAACTGCACTACATCTTCTTTCCAATCCTGTGCAATCATAGCCTGATTAAAACTCACCCCTAAACCTGCTTTTACTAACTGATAGGTAGTAAAGCCGTCTTTTGTTGTAAACCGTGTTTTTAAATTTAAACCTTCTTGCTCAATTAGTCTATCCTGGTCTGTATCTTGCCCAGGTAAGGTATGAATAAACTCCTCTGCCTCCAAATCCTTTATCTCGTATTGAGTTTGTCTAGCCTTAGGATGATTTTTGGGGAGCCAAACAAGAAGTGGATCCCGATAGAGTTCTTCCCAACTATAGTCCGTCTTGTCTTGGGGTTCTGCACATAGACAGATATCGACAGATTTTTCTGCCAACCACTTAGCTATTTCCTTATTCCCACCCTCCAACAACTTGATCTGGATATTGGGATAGCTTTCTGAAAAAACTTTTAAAAGACGCGGCATCCACATAGAAGATACACTAAAGTAACAGGCAATCGTGATAGAACCACGAACGACTCCTTTTATATCATCGCTCATCTCTTGCGCAATCTGACTGGATTCAACGATTTCCCTGAAATAAGGCAACATCAATTTCCCATTCTCAGTCAAGCGAACTCCTTTTTTACTGCGGATAAACAAGGAAAATTCTAATTCCTCTTCCAAACTCGAAATCATTCTCGTTATTCCTGACTGAGTATAATTGAGTTGTTCCGCTGCAGCTGAAAAAGAACCTGTTTCACTGGCGATTAGAACTGCCTGACATTTACTTGCATCCATTTTTTACTCCTTTCCTTTTATCTATTCCATTTTATCATAGTTGATATGATTTTTTGACGTTTGTGTAATGAATTGATTTCTTGTACAATAAACATATCAATCAAGAAAGAGGTCTCTTATGACTAAGGAAATCCTAAATTTTGCAAATGATTATCTTCAAGGAGCACATCCTGCGATTCTCAAACGAATCATGGAAACCAATGAAATGGAAATGAGTGGATATGGGAGCGATGCGATTAGTGCCAGTGCTGTTGAAAGTATCCGAAAGGCCTGCGCTTGTCCACAGGCAGATGTCCATTTTCTTATCGGTGGAACCCAGACCAATCAAGTCATGATTGACAGCCTCCTCCAATCTTACTAAGGGGTAATTGCTGCAAAAACTGGTCATATTAGCGTTCATGAGGCTGGTGCTATCGAATTTGGAGGTCACAAGGTACTCGAACTAGAGGGAAGCGATGGAAAATTAACTGCCAAGCAAATTAAAGAAACCATTGAAGATTATTGGGCTGATAAAAATCATGAACATATGGTCATGCCAGGAATGGTCTATCTCTCTCAACCAACTGAGCTTGGAACTCTTTATTCAAAAGCAGAATTAGAAGCTATTTCTCAGGTTTGCAGGAAAAAGAATGTCAAACTTTTCGTAGATGGTGCTCGTCTTGCTTACGCTCTTGCCTGTCCTGAAAATGATGTCAGTCTTGCTGATTTGGCTCGTTTATGCGACGCATTCTACATTGGAGGGACTAAATGTGGCGCTCTTCTCGGGGAAACAGTTGTTATCCCGAATCCTCAACTCCTTCCTCACATGACCACCATTATCAAACAACACGGAGCCCTGCTAGCCAAAGGAAGACTTTTAGGCATTCAATTTGACGAATTGTTTAAAGATAAGCTCTATCAGACTATTGGCAAAGATGCGATTTCCTACGCCAACCAAATTCGTCTAGCTTGTAAAAATGCTGGTCTCCCCCTTTATTTTGAAAATCCAACCAATCAGGTCTTCTGTATTGTGAATAATGAACAGATGAAAAAACTGGCTCAAAAGGTGATTTTCTCTTACTGGGAAAAATATGATGATAACCATACCGTCATCCGTTTTGCGACCGCCTGGTCTAGTCGAAAAGAAAATGTAGAAGCCTTGTGCAAGGTGATTGAGGAGTTGAGTCTGGGACAAAAACTCAATTTCAGGAGAAAATGAAGTAAATCTTCCCACAACAAAAGGCATATTATCAAGCTTTTTCAACACCTGATAATATGCCTTTTTCTTATCTTAAAAACTATTTGCTCAATCGCTTTATTTCACAGGTATTTCCTTAATCACGCGCGCAGGATTGCCAGCTAGGACAACATTGTCTCCGAAGGACTTGGTGATTACAGCTCCTGCTCCTGCAACAACGTTATTTCCCAGTGTCACTCCAGGAAGGACAATGACGCCACCTCCAGCCCAGAAATTGTCACCGATGGTAATAGGCTTGCCGTATTCCACACCTGAATTACGTTCCTGCGGGTCCAGTGGATGGAGTGGAGTCAAGAACTGACAATTGGGACCAATCATAGCATTGTTCCCGATGCGAATCGGACAAACATCCAGCATGGTCAAGTTCCAATTAGAATAAAAATTTTCCCCTAGATGGATGTTAACACCATAGTCCACCATCAAGCGAGTGTTGATATAAAGATTTTTCCCAGTCGAACCAAACCAAGTCTTAATGATTTCGGCTCCTTTTAAGGGATCCTCTTCCTTATTAAAGGCAGCCTGTTTCTGGCGAGAAACCTGAGCCAAGGCTCTCAGTTCTGGGTCTGATGGACGGTAAAACTCTCCTGCTACCATTTTTTGGTATTCGCTAGTCATAGTATTCTTCTCCTTATTCCCTACTATCATATCAAAATTTCTACATATCTGACTAGAATAAGAAGCACTTCCTACAATTGATACTCTACTCTTCATCACATCCTGTCTAAGCGGACACGAGTCACGATTCCATCTGGGTCTGTGATTTCCAACTGGCTAGATGTCAGCCACTTGATTGGTGCCTCAACTTCTTGTGCTCGTTGGGCAATCGTTAATAGTTCTTCTTTACTTGCAACTTCGATGACATAGTAGGCCAAACCTTGCAAGCCTTTCTTACGCGGAGCCAGACCTTTTCCTCCCCATTCGTTAACTGCTAAATGATGATGGTAATCTCTAGCCGCAATCCAACTAGCGCTAGGCACACTGAATTTATCCTCTAACCCTAACACCTTTTGATAAAACTGGCTGGACTTTCGACTGTCCTTGACGGAAAGATGGATATGCCCCATTCTCGTACCTTCTGCCAGGATAAAAGGCTCTACCCTTTCTCCCAACTCATAGATATCCTGTGCCGCAAGGGCCTCAGTCACTCCGATAATGCGTCCATCTTCTCGAATATCCCATGTGGAAACCGGCTTATCTCGATAGAGTTCAATGCCATTTCCCTCCAAGTAAAGGGCCTCACTGTAACCGTGATCTACACCGCCGACAAGAGGAATCTGTAAATCTGTCAGATGTTTTAAGACATCCGCCAAAGCCTTTCGTGTCGGTAAAAGAATGGCCAAATGGTAAAGACCATAATGTTCCCTTACTTCACCGCTCTCTTGTGCTTGAATCAAGTGTACCAAGGCTTTTTCACCAAGTCCCAGAACGACCTCTGTTTCAGTCTGAGATAAGATTTCTAAACCAATAACTTGCTGATAAAAGGCTGTTTGACTCGCCAAGTCCTTTACATTTAAAACTGCTTCTGCTAAATAAATGTGGCTCTTGTATTCATAGGTCATAAACGCCCCTCCTTTTGTTGTAATTATAATAATTACAACCATTATATAACTTCCATCAAGAAAGTCAAGCCAGACAACTTGAGGCATCTATTCTAACAAGAAAGAGGTCAATGTTCGCCATCAACCTCTTTCTTATCGTTCATTCTTGTTGCTAGTGAGACGGATAACTTACCTCTCAGTCAGCATGTTCATCCTAGCTTACCCATTCACCATTACCATTTACACGGTAACCATCTGGTGTTGTTGTGCTCACTGCCAAAGCTCCAGAACCGTAGGCATAGTACCAGTGTTGACCTACTTTAAACCAACCCGTCTTCATGATCCCTTCTTCATCAAGGTAATACCAGGTACCATTTTCCTTGTACCAGCCTGTTTTCATAGCTCCTGAGCCATCAAAGTAGAACCATCTGCTACCATCTGTTCCCCAGCCTGTAAACATAGCACCTGAACTATCAAGGAAATACCATGCTCCATCTACTCTTACAAATCCAGTCTGCATGATACCTAAGTCATTCAAGTAGTACCATTTCCCACCTGTTTTCAACCAGCCTGTTTTCACATCACCAGACTCATAAAAATACCATTTGCCATTAGATTCCACCCAACCAGACTGATCAGACGTAGACGCTCTAAAATCTTTCAGTGGTTTTTCTACAACCGTAGCTTTACTTTTAACGGTTGAAAGGTTTGAGGCAGTCACTTCTGTATACTGAATAGCAGAACCATAGCCACCAGCCAATTCCTCTGAAGAAGCATCATCACCTAAAGCTAGAGAAATCGTTGCTACTTGCTGAGAGCTAGCTGCGTTTTTAAAGGCTGCGAGACCCACATAGGTAAATTTAGAATTGATCAAAACCTCATAATAACCTGTAAATTCTTTAGAGGTTCCACCCTTCTTTTTCGCTACATAATTCGCCTTCTCAGCATGCCAGTTTTCAATTGCTTTTAGAAAACCTTCATAGTTTACATCTAAAGCTTCTCCTCTTATACTATTACTAGATGGAAAAGCAGTCCAGATTTCTTTAGTAGAAAGACGCTCAGGTTTCAAAGCTACTGACACCTCAGTAGCGCGTACAAAAGCAGTTTTCTCAAGATCAGTAGACCATTTAATAGGGACATACTTATCTACCAAACCTTCATCAGCTGCTTCCTTACGAATCTTATTGATTGCATCCAAAATAGCTTGTTTATTTGGAGTCAAAAATTCTCCCTTGATTCCAACCAAAACATTACCGCTAGCAGGATTAAGCACTTCTGAGCTCAAGACATTTTCATTTTTACCATCAGCAGATTGTGTTGCCACCAATCTGTCATTGGCAAAAACATCAGTTGTCAAAACTGCTCCAGCCAGGGTCAAGGCCAAGGCGCTAGCAAATACAATTTTCTTCATCTTTTTCTCCTTTTATCCTTTAGATAGGACAGGTATTTTCAATATTAAATTATATCATATTTTCCTATTCTTTGCCTGTTTCTACTAGTGTTATAAGGTAAATGCTATTCACCGTGAAAAGTAGAAGCTTCATTCTTTACTTCACAACAAGCTCATAACGTGTCTTACTCGTAAAGGTTTGACCGGCTTTGAGAATAACTTGGTCTCTGAGGTCACTGTGAATGGCATCTGGTAAAGCCTGCGCTTCAAGGGCAATCCCATTGTGCTGTACCATTGGCTTACCTCCTATGATGACACTTTCATCCACAAAGTTTGCTGTGTAGACTACAAAGCAAGGAGCTTCTGTCTTGAAAAGCAGGAAGCGACCTGAGTTTTGGTCATAAAGGAAACCAGCATTGTCATGGCCTGCAGGAAGGGCAAATGGATGATCTAAGCCAGATACCAGCTGGATTTGCTCATCTTCTTCTGCAAAGATATCCTTCAACAAGGCACCATTGTAGATGTGTTTTACTACGTCACGATTGGCATCTGGAGTTTTGGCCGGAACACCGTCGGGAGCGATTGGATAAATACCCTCTGTGTTTAGCTGGAAGACATGACGGTCAATTGTCTGCGTGAAATCACCAGACAAGTTGAAATAGCTGTGGTTGGTTGGATTGACCAGCGTATCCTGATCTGTCGTCACCTTGTAGCTAATTTCATAGGCACCAGTTTCTTCCAAGTGGTAACTGATCCAAATCTTGAGATTGCCAGGGAATCCTCCTGTGCCATCTGTACGCTCTGTGTAGAGGGTCAAGCCATGGTCGCTCACTTCAACTAGTTCAAACACGCTCGAATCCCAACCTGTTGAACCACTGTGGTTGCAGTTGCTAGCATTGTTGACTTCAAGATCATAGGTCTGGCCATTGAGCTCAAAGGTCGCACCTGCAATACGACCTGCCACAGGACCTACGCTAGCTCCATGCTTAGGACTATTGCCTACATAGCTATCAAAGTCATCAAATCCCAAAATAACGTTGGCAAAATTTCCAGCCTTGTCAGGCGTGACATAACGCAAGATAGTCGCACCATAAGTCATGACTTCAAGTTGGTAGCCACCGTCCGTCTCAAAACGATAGGCTAAGACATCTTGTCCCTCATGATTTCCAAATACACGCTCTGTGTATGCTTTCATTCTATTCTCCTTTTACTATTTCTCTCAAGCAAACAAACCATAGAAAGCGAATTGACAATCTATGGTTTATCTGATGATATACAAATCCTCTTGCAAGAATTCATATACACTGTCTTATACTCAATGAAAATCAAAGAGCGAACTAGGAAGCTAGCCGCAGGCTGCTCAAAGCACTGCTTTGAGGTTGCCGGATAAGACTGACGAAGTCAGCTCAAAACACTGTTTTGAGGTTGCAGATAGAACTGACGAAGTCAGTAACATCTATACGGCAAGGCGACACTAGCATGGTTTAAAAAGATTTTCGAAGAGTATTACTTTTGATATTCGTGGATGATAACACCCTGTACCACACGATTTACTGTACCTGTAGGAGATGGTGTATCAGGTTTATTTTCTACCTTAAGTGAGGTCAATAGGGCAAAGAGTTGGGCATAAACAATGTAAGGGAAGACACGGTAAATATCATTCAAGACACCGCCACAACCAAGGGCCACTTCTTTGACATTTTCAAGACCAAAGGCTTGATCACTCAAAAGCACAACACGGCGAGCAATCTGATCACCTGCAACTTCACGAACCAAGTCCAAGTCGTACTTGCGAGTGTAGTCTGTCGTTGTACCAAAGACCAAGACAACTGTATCTTCGTTGATAAGAGATTTTGGACCGTGACGGAAGCCGACTGGACTTTCATACATGGTCGCCACTTGGCCAGCTGTTAATTCCAAAATCTTGAGCTGAGCTTCATGAGCAAGCCCAAAGAAAGGACCAGCGCCCAGGTAGATGACACGGTTAAAGTCTAAATCAACAAGCTCTTTGACATCTTCTGCCTTGTCTAGAACTTTATGCGCCAGACTAGACACAACTTCAAAACGTTCAGACTTAACAGCAAATTCTGTAGGATCAAAAACCAAGAGAGCTGTCAACATCATAGACGTAAAGCTAGAAGTCATGGCAAATCCAGCGTCATTGGAAGCAGCTGGTTGCAAGAGCAAGAGATTACGGTCATCGCCGTGGGCTTGAAGAGCCAATTTACCATCTGCTGCACAAGTAATCGTCACTTGGTAAAGCTCATCCACCAAGGCTTTGGCCAAATCAACAGTCGCCACACTCTCAGGTGAGTTCCCACTACGAGCAAAAGATACAAGGACAGTCGCCACATCTTTTTTCAAATAAGTTTCTGGATTGGCAACGATATCTGTTGTCGCAATAGCATTGAAATTCCATTTGCGTTCGTCATAGACTTCCTTAAAGTAAGGTACCAAGGTATCTCCCACATAAGCAGAAGTCCCAGCACCTGTCAAGATAACCTTGATATAGTCATGTTTATCAGCAATCCCTTGTAGGAAGGCTGCAATTTCTTCACGTTTTGCTTGATAAGATTCAAAAGCTTCTTTCCATACATCAGGTTGTTGGTAGATTTCACGTGTAGTGATTTCTGCACCCAATTCGATCAAGTCTTCTTTTGTATAATGTAACATTGAGTTCCTCTTTTTCTATTAAATATGGGAATGGGAGTAAGCCCCATTCCCATGTATATTCTATATAAAATGCTCTAACGATTTTCACGTTGTCACATCGTATACTCAATGAAAATCAAAGAGCAAACTAGGAAACTAGCCACAGGCTGTACCTGAGTACGGCAAGGCGACGTTGACGTAGTTTGAATTTGATTTTCGAAGAGTATTATTCATCTTCGTCATCATCGAAGCCCGCTAACAGGTCATTAACTTTCACAATGCTTTCTGCGGCACGACTCTTGTAGTCCGCATCTGCGCCTGTAAAGCTCGCATTGATAAATTCAATCACCATTGGAAGATTCATCCCTGCATAAAGGTCAATATCACGACCTTCCATGATCAAACGGCTTACCACGTTACATGGTGTTCCACCGAGAAGATCCGCAAAGACTAGGAAATCATCCAATCCTTCAATAGCAGCTTCAAATTTTGCAGTAAAGTCTTCTGGGCCATCTTCTGGAAGAAGAGCTACCGCATGAATATTGTCTTGTGGACCCATAATCATTTCTGTGCTACCTTTAAGTTCCTCACAGAAGCGACCATGACTCACCAAAATTAATGATTTAGCCATAGATTATACGCCCATTCCAAGTACAAATTTACCAAAGGCAGAAAGAGCCAAAGCAAGTACGATAATAATACCGATAGCTTTAGTAGAGTTCATACCTTTCTTACCAAGCAACCAGAAGATAAAGGCAGTAAAGATTGCTGGAAGTAAGCGTGGGAAGATTGAGTTCAAGATGTCTTGGAAGTCAATCATTTTTTCACCGATTGGCAATTTATAAGAAACTTCAAAGTTGATCATTGTTGCTACAAGAGCACCCATCATGAAGACACCAAGTACAGATGCAGCGTCAATCAAAGCTGTCAAAGTACTTTGCATGTTGTTGATAAGGTTAACCCCTTCTTTGTAGGCAAATTCCAACTGTTTCCAACGGAAGATGTCATACGCTACTGCAACTGCAATCCAAAGGAAGATACCCCATGGTTGGCCAGCGATAGCCATAGTTGCTGCGATAGATCCCATGATAGCAGGTACAAGTGAACCAAAGATAGTATCTCCAAGAGGAGCGAATGGTCCCATCAAACCTGTCTTGATACCGTTAACGGCATCTTTTGAACCTACACCATCTTTTTCTTCCATGGCAAGGTCAAAACCAGCGATAATTGTGTGGAAGAATGGTGAAGTATTGAAGAATTGAGTATGAACTTTCATCATTTCTTTCAATTCAGGAGTTCCATCCCCATACATTTTACGCAATTGAGGCAAGATCATGTAAAGGTAACCAGAAGCTTGCATACGTTCGTAGTTCCAACCTAATTGGAAAGTAAACAAGCTACGTTTGTTGATTTGATTAAAATCTTCTTTTGTAAGTTTGTAATTAGAATTCGTCATCTTCGATTTCCCCACTTTCTGATGGTGTAGAAGGTGCTGCTACAGCTACTTTTTGGCTATTTTTGAAGTGAAGCACTGCAAGGAAGATACCTACGATAGAGATACCAATCATAGACAATCCTTTGAAGTTGTTCACGAAACCAATTTTTTCAGCAACATCTTTAGGGAGAGTACCTACGATACCAGCAACAGCGCCACCAAGACCTGTTACATATGAGTAAAGAACAGTCAACATAGCTGTCAAACCGAATCCCATAGCAAGGTAGTGAAGGTTACGTTTAACTGGAAGGTAACGAAGCAAGATTGCAAATCCAAGACCTGGAAGCATACGTCCTGCAAGTGTCAAACCATCTGCAACCCATTTGTATGCTTCAACGAAGTCTACCACTGATTGTACGAAGGCACCACCAAAGGCAAGCGCGAAGAAGACTGGGAGGGCACGAGATAAAGCCCAAGGAATCGCACCAAGCAAGTAGTTGCGTTCAATACCTTTATAATCAAAGCGTTCGATTGCAGCATCCACACGGTGAGCGAAGAAAGTAGTGGTCATACGTCCAAGAACGTCGAAGTATGTCAAGAGAGCTGCTACTGGAACAGCGATTGTTGTAATCGCAAGGGCTGTATCGATACCTTGTGAAACAGAGAAGGCTGTCGCAAGAACTGCACCAGAAGTTGCGTCGATACGAGAAGCACCACCGAAGGTACCAACCCCAAGAACGAACAACTGCAAGCTACCACCGATAAACAAACCAGTTGTCACATCTCCCATGATTAAACCAGTAATGAAACCAGCAAATACAGGGGAACCTGCAGATGAAACGATCGTCAACTCATCACAGATTTGATAAGCTGAGTACAAAGTGAGAAGTAAAATTTGCCACCATTGTATCATAACAATGACCTCCTAAAAATTTTTTCCTATTTTAATAAGCTCAAAAAGTCTGAAACTGGATCATTTGGAACCATTTGAGCAGTAAGTTTAACACCTTTTTCTGCCAGTTTGTGGAAGTCTTCCACATCCTTGTCCACTACGTTGATAGAACGTGTGATGGCGCGAGTTTCTGGTGTTTGAGACATATTCCCAACATTAAGGGTTTCAAGTGGTACACCTGCTTCTACCAAACCAAGGAAGCGGTCTGGTTTACGAGCCACGATAAAGAGACGTTGGCTATCGTATTTTCCAGCAAGAATATTGGCTGCCGCTTTTTCAATTGGCAAAATACTCAATTTCACACCTGGTGGTGTCGCAAGTTTCAAACCACTCTTTTCAACGTCGTTGTTGACAACTTCGTCATCTACAACCATAATACGTGAAACATTTAGTTTTCCAGCCCAAAGATTGGCTACTTGTCCGTGGATCAAACGTCCATCGATACGGCATCCTACAATTGTCATAAGTTTTCCCCCTTTATATGTTTTAGTGTAGGTTTACGAGTTAAATGAATCTCTTCTTTATATTCACCTTCTGTTTCAAAGATAATGATGCGGTTGGCACCTTCCTTGAGATAGCTATGAGGGATATAAAGCGAGAGGGTTGGGCCGACGTTCCAAAAACGTCCTAGATTCTGCCCATTGACAAAGGCAACTCCCTTACCAAACTCAGACAAGTCTAGGTAAGTATCTTTTGGCTCTTGGACTGTAAAGTCATAAGCGTAAAAGGCTGGTTGTCCTTCTGTCCATCCTTTTGAAAAATCAATTTTCTCAGGATTATCTAGTGGGAGTGGATAGTGTTTCCAGTTTAGTAAGAAGTGCAAATCCTTACAAACCCCTGTCCGAATTCCTTTACGTTGTGTATCAGCTAAGAACTTGTGCCCATAGTTGACACGCCCCATATTTTCTACCAGGATATCCAATCCAGACAGCGCTTTCTTTTGACCTTGATAAAAAATATCTTCCCCAATCTCTGTCTGATATTGGGTTTCGACCCACTGACCATCGACATAAAGCTGAGCCCTATCTCGACCATCAATGATACGAAGTCTTTCTTCTTCTGCATCCCAGCTTGTCTCTGTTCGATAGAGTAGGTAGCCATAGCTTTGTCCAAGTTCTTCCATCTTTTTAGGATAGAGACTTTCTACCGGACTAGACAAGCTATCCAAGGTTTCAAACAAGGAAACTTTTTCAACCAGTGGAATAGCATCCAACTCCATACTCTCTTTGTAGAGGGGTTCCAACTGCGGATACTCTGGGAAATGTGTTGCCATCATCTTCTTTACTGCCAGATATTTGGCAGTTGGATTTCCTTCTTCATCCAGAAGGGCATCGTAATCATAAGATGTAACTTGTGGCAGGTCCAAAGTTCCTCTAGCCGAGCAACCATTCATGAAACCAAAGTTTGTACCACCATGGAACATGTATAGATTGATGGAGCCTTGCTCCAAAACTTCTCGAACTGCATCTGCCAACTCTTTCGGATCCCGTGTGATAATCGGTTCTTTCCAACGATTGAACCAGCCATCCCAGAACTCCATACACATGAGTGGCCATTTCTTACCATGCTCATCAAAGAATTCCTGCATCTGTGAAAAGTTGTAAGGCGCCTTAGAACCAAAGTTCCCTGTTACAAAGAGGTCATCTTCGATTAAGGTTCCTGCTTTCAGAGTAGCTCTCCATGGACCATCTGATGTAAAGAGGGGACAGGTTACGCCACGCTCTTCCATCAACTGTCGAATGGCTCTCAGATAAGCCTTATCTTCTCCATAAGAACCATACTCGTTCTCAACCTGCATCATGAGGATATTGCCACCCTTGTCCAACAAATGTGGAGCCAATCGTGGCAAGAGCTGGTCATAATAGCAACCAACAGCTTCAATATAGGCAGGGTCTGAAGAACGAATCCTCATATCCTTGGTCAAGAGCCAGGCTGGTAAACCACCAAATTCCCACTCCGCACAGATAAAGGGCGACGGACGAACGATCGCATAAAGACCCAAATCTTGTGCTATCTGGAGAAATCTCTCCAAATCCTGAGAACCTTCAAAGTTAAACTCACCTTCACGAGGCTCATGTAAATTCCAAGCTACATAAGTCTCTACTGTATTAAAACCAAGAGCCTTCAAGTTATAGAGCGAATGATACCAATCCTCTGGAGGAACCCTAAAATAATGAATGGCGCCAGATAAAATCTTAAATGATTTTCCATCGAGATAGAAATCATCCCGTATCTCAAATCGTGTCATATTTTTACCTTCTAACAATTAAAGCTTACGCTTTCATTTGTTGATATAGTAAATATATCTCAATATTTTGCATTTGTCAATAGGCTTTCACAATTTTTTTCATTTTTAACTAACTTTTACACAAAAAACTTATAAAGATATAGAATTTACAAGCAGATTACTTCAAACAGGTAGCATGTATAAAAATGTATAAAATCTCCTATTTTTTATGTAAATTAACCTTATAGCCTATTATTCTCATTTTTTTATTCAAAAGACTACTATTCTTTTCTTTTTTATGGTAAAATCTTTTATGGAAAAGGAAAATCGAGGTGAAAATATGGCAATTCCTAAATATCAATATATAAAAGACGAATTAAAGAACAAAATCATTTCTGGCCAATTCGCCAGTGGAGATAAATTTTACACTGAAGCTGAATTGATTTCAATGTATGATGTGAGTTCTATCACAGTTGTCCGCGCCTTAAACGACCTTGCCAAAGATGGCTATATTGTCCGCCAACAAGGAAAGGGTACATTCGTTTCACGCGCACGCAAACACAAACTCGTAGAGTTTTCAGATGTAGAAGTTTTTGAAACTAAAGATGATAAAGTGACCGTCCTTTCTATTGAACGCGGAAATAAACTAAGCTACTTAGAAAAACTTGGATTACGTGGTGACCAGTTCTACTATAAGATTGAGCGCGTACGTAAATCAAATGGTGTTGTATACATCTACCATACATCTTACATTCCAGAACAATACATCAACGCAAATTATCCAAACCTTGAATACTATAGCTCTATCTATAGCCGTTTCAAATTGGATTACCACATTCACATGAATGATGAACACTTTGAAGAAATCAATGAAATAGCATTTCCAACTCCAGAACACGTGATTTCCATTCTAGGAATCAATGATCAATTCCCTACTGTCCTTCAGACCAAGATTACGAAACTCGAATCTACTGGTCAAGTTTTGGAATATAGTGAAACCTACAAACGATCTGATTACTACAAGATTAAATTCATCTCATGTGACCGTGATCACTAAGAAGAAAGCCTGAGCCTAATCGCTTGGGCTTTTTCAATGCTTATTATACCACAATCGAAAGAAAACGCTTACTTTTTTGTGATCTTCTATATTTTGTAGAATATTTTATAGAAATAGGATTGAATTACACTACATATACATATGTTAATAAATAGAATTATATACTTAATTTTTATTAGTTTTTATACTTATTATAGTTTTAAAACAATAGCACTTGACTCCTGTTAACATAACAAATAAAATAAAATTGTTGAATTGTGTAAACGTTATCAATAACAAACTACAATCAGGAGGTTTTGCAATGAAACAAGAAAAACAACAGCGTTTTTCCATTCGTAAATACGCGGTAGGAGCAGCTTCTGTTCTAATTGGATTTGCTTTCCAGGCACAAGCTGTTGCAGCCGATGGAGTTACTCCTACTACAGAAAACCAACCGACCATCCATACGGTTTCCGATTCCCCTCAACCATCCGAAAATCGGACAGAGGAAACACCTAAAACCGAGCTTCAACCAGAAGCCAAAAAAACTGTAGAAGCAGAAATTCCAGCTACTGATAAGGTAGCTAGTCTTTCAAAAACAGAAGAAAAATCACAAGAGGAAGACGGCTTTACTCCTAGTGATAAAGAAAAAGTTCCAACTTCTGCTTCAGCTGAAAATGAAACTGCTGATAAAAAGGCGGGGGAAGTTAGCCCTAAAAAAGAAGATCTGAAAGAGGCTGATTCCAAAGAGTCTAACATAGTTAAGACTGATAAGTCAGAAGCTGACAAAAATGATAAAAAAGATGAAACGAAAGCAGTTGCTGATAAACAGGAAACAGAGGCAGGAAAGGAACGTGCTGCAACTGAAAATGAAAAATTAGCTAAACGAAAAATCGTTTCAATTGATGCCGGACGTAAATATTTCTCACCTGAGCAGCTCAAAGAAATCATCGATAAGGCCAAAGAATACGGTTATACAGACCTTCATCTCTTGGTAGGTAATGATGGTCTCCGTTTCATGCTGGATGATATGTCTATGAAAGTGGGCGATAAAACCTACTCGAGTGATGATGTCAAACGCGCCATTGAAAATGGAACAAACGCTTATTACAATGATCCAAATGGTAACCATCTCACTGAGAGTCAAATGACAGATTTGATTAATTATGCCAAAGACAAGGGTATTGGGGTGATTCCAACTGTCAATAGTCCTGGACATATGGATGCTATTCTCAATGCTATGAAAGAACTGGGTATTGAAAATCCTAACTTTGATTACTTTGGTAAAAAATCGGAACGAACTGTTGACTTAAATAATAAACAAGCTGTCGATTTCACGAAAACTCTGATTGACAAATACGCTAACTACTTCTCTAACAAGTCTGAAATCTTCAATATTGGACTAGATGAGTATGCCAATGATGCAACCAATGCTAAAGGTTGGAGTGTGCTTCAAGCTGATAAATATTATCCAAATGAAGGTTACCCTGAAAAAGGATATGAAAAATTCATCTCTTACGCTAATGACCTCGCTCGTATTGTAAAATCTCACGGTCTCAAACCAATGGCCTTTAACGACGGTATCTACTACAATAGCGACACAAGCTTTGGTAGTTTTGACAAAGATATCATCGTTTCTATGTGGACTGGTGGTTGGGGTGGCTACGATGTTGCTTCTTCTAAACTACTAGCTGAAAAGGGCCACCAAATCCTTAATACCAATGATGCTTGGTACTACGTCCTCGGACGAAATGCTGATGGCCAAGGTTGGTACAATCTCGATCAGGGACTCAATGGTATTAAAAATACACCAATCACTTCTGTTCCAAAAACAGAAGGAGCTGATGTTCCATTCATCGGTGGTATGGTAGCCGCTTGGGCTGATACACCATCTGCACGTTATTCCCCATCTCGCCTCTTCAAACTCATGCGTCATTTTGCAAATGCCAATGCTGAATACTTCGCAGCAGACTACCAGTCTGCTGAACAAGCACTGAAAGAAATTCCAGCAGATCTCAAGCGCTACACAACAGAAAGCGTTACTGCTGTCAAAGAAGCTGAAAAAGCAATCCGTTCCCTCGATAGCAACCTCAGCCGTGCTCAACAAGACACGATTGATCAAGCGATCGCAAAACTTCAAGAAGCTATTAGTCAGCTAATCTTCACCCCAGAAGCTCAAAAAGAAGAAGATGCTAAACGCGAACTTGAAAAACTTAATAAGAATAAAGTCATTTCCATCGATGCAGGTCGCAAATACTTCTCTCTAGATCAACTCAAACGCATCGTAGATAAGGCTAGCGAACTCGGCTACTCTGATGCCCATCTCCTTCTAGGAAATGATGGTCTTCGTTTCCTACTCGATGATATGACCATTACTGCCAACGGAAAAACCTATGCTAGTGATGACGTTAAAAAAGCTATTATCGAAGGAACTAAAGCTTACTACGACGATCCAAACGGTACTGCACTGACACAGGCAGAAGTGACAGAGCTTGTTAAATACGCTAAGGAAAAAGGTATTGGTCTGATTCCAGCTATCAATAGTCCAGGACATATGGACGCTATGCTCGTTGCCATGGAAAAACTTGGCATCAAGAATCCTCAAGCCAACTTTGATAAAGTTTCAAAAACAACCATGGACCTTGAAAATCAAGAAGCGGTTGGATTTACTAAAGCGCTTATCGGTAAGTACATGGATTACTTTGCTGATAAATCAAAGATTTTCAACTATGGTACTGACGAATACGCTAACGATGCGACCAACGCCCAAGGTTGGTACTACCTCAAATGGTATGGACTCTATAGCAAGTTCGCAGATTATTCTAACAGCCTAGCTGCTATGGCTAAGGAAAGAGGGCTTCAACCAATGGCCTTCAACGATGGCTTCTACTATGAGGACAAGGACGATGTTCAGTTTGACAAAGATGTCTTGATTTCTTACTGGTCTAAAGGCTGGTGGGGCTACAACCTTGCATCACCTCAATACCTCGCAAGCAAGGGCTATAAGTTCTTGAATACAAATGGGGATTGGTACTATGTTTTAGGCAATCACAAACCAGACGAAGCTTATCCACTATCAAAAGCTGTTGAAAATTCTGGTAAAGTGCCATTCAATCAACTTGCTTCTACCAAATATCCTGAAGTAGACCTTCCAACAGTCGGAAGTATGCTTGCTATCTGGGCAGACAAACCAAGCGCCGAGTACAAGGAAGAAGAAATCTTTGAACTCATGACTGCCTTTGCAGACCACAACAAAGACTACTTCCGAGCTAATTATAATACTCTCCATGAATTATTAGCTAAGATTCCTACAAACTTAGACGGATACAGCACAGAAAGCCTAGCAGCCCTCAAGGCAGCAAAAGATGGACTCAACCTTAACCTCAACCGTAGCAAACAAGCTGAACTAGATGCACTAGTAGGTAAGCTCAAGACTGCTCTTCAAGGCCTCAAACCAGCTGCAACTCATTCAGGAAGCCTAGATGAAAATGAACTAGCTGCTAACGTTGAAAACCGACCAGAACTTCTTGTTAAGACAGAAGAAATCCCATTTGAAGTTATCAAGAAAGACAATCCAAACCTCCCAGCTGGACAAGAAAAAGTTGTCAAAATAGGAGTCAAGGGTGAACGTACTTCTTACATCTCTGTTCTTACAGAAAATGGGAAATCAACAGAAACCGTTCTTGATAGCCAGGTAACCAAAGAAGCTGTGAACCAAGTTGTCGAAGTTGGTGCTCCTGTAACCCACAAGGGGGATGAAAGTGGTCTTGCACCAACTAGTGATGCAAAACCTAGACTAGATGTCCAAGAGGAAGAAATTCCATTTACAACCATCACTCGTGAAACTGATCAATTGCCTAAAGGACAATCCCGTGTCGTAACAGAAGGTGTAAACGGTCGTATAAGTCATTTCTATTCTGTAACTACGGCTGCAGACGGAACTGAAGTTAGAACATTGGTTACCAGTGTCGTAGCGCAGGAAGCTGTTACACAAGTAGTCGAAGTCGGAACTCTGGTAACACATGTAGGCGATGAAAACGGACAAGCAGCTGTCAAAGAAGAAAAACCAGCACAAGAAATCCCAAGTGTGCCAACTCCTGCGGCAGAAGAAAAATCAGTACTAGAGATTCCAGGCGAATCGGCTCCAACAACTGTTCCTGCTGAGGAAAACAAAGCTCTTCCTCAAGGTCCAGTTCCTGTGGCAACAGAGAAAAAACTTCCTGAAACAGGAAGTCACCATTCTGCAGGACTAGTAGTCGCAGGACTCATGGCCACACTAGCAGCCTACGGACTCACTAAAAGAAAAGAAGACTAAGTCTTTTGGATAAAAAATAAACAGCGAGATTGTGAACCTCGCTGTTTATTTTTTAATTAATCACCAAGTCCAAGACGTTCAAAGATATCATCCACTCGTTTGGTGTAGTAAAGAGGGTTAAAGATTTCGTCGATTTCCTCTTGTGTGAGACGTGATGTTACTTATTTGGTGATATCCTGGATGAGGAATAAGTAACTTTTATATCAAAACCCAACCTTAAACGCTCTAGCATACGCTTTGTGAAATTTAAATTGACTGGCATGGATATTAATCTCTGGTTTAACATTGCTATAATTCCGCTCTTTATAACTCCAAAATACTTTACCAACACTACTTTCTTCATACCCTATAATATTAGTATCGTACAGTAGTTGTAAAGTATCCTCTGGAGTCTTCATTTTCATAGGAATTTCCTCTCCATAACGCTTTTGTTTTTCTACAAATAAATCATAGTTTTTTTCAAAGGTTGAATATGTGAATCTTTGTGTTTTAAAACTCTTAATGAACTTCTGGAATATATTAAACTCTTCATCTTTCATATAAATTAACATATAGTCCTTAAGTTCCCCAAGTAAATACCTTGAATAATCTGATCTTATAATTTCTAGAAAATTATCTCTAGAGAAACTTTTTCCAGTATTCTTATCTACCAAGTCGTTTAACATAGTAAGAATATCTCGTGGTTTATATAACGAATATCGTAAAAATTCTATAAAAGAGGCTTCTTCTACGCCACGATCTATTCCTGAAACTGTATATGGAAAGTAATAATCCCATGTCAGGCCTTTTGAACGAGTCAAACTTTGTTGCTTAGAGAAAAAATTATCTGCAATCTCAAATAATTTAGAATTTCTATACTTATCATAATTAGTATTCCAATTTATCAATACCGAATTATCCTTTAATTTTTGATTCATATTATGTATGGACATAGAATAGATGATATCTGGCCTAATTAGTAACGCAACTTTTATTCCCTTATTTTTTAAATCAGAATTGTTCAAATCAATGACAGCATTTACAAGCCCTCTCAAACATTCCATGTAATCTTCATGACTAATATCGCTTGGTCTTGCGTCAATCCCATCAATAAATAATATGAATTTTTTATCAAGGTGTATTTCTGAAAACACCTTTTTAAATCCATCTAATAGTTTTGTAAGACTCAGTTGATAATTACTTTCTGTATATTTTTCTGAGACATTCACTCCTAGTTGTCCTGTTGATTTAAAAATTCCTCCATCAATCATCGCATTGATTGAATTATTAGAATTTTCTACAAATTCTATAGCTGAAACAAACTCAGGAGAAAAAGCATTACTATAAAAATTGTCTATTACTCTATTTAATTTTTTTAGAGAAGCTTTGTGAAATATTTTGGGGGAGATTAGAGTTTTTATCTCTTCACTTAAAACCAAATATATCACATTCATCCAAGCATCCTTGTATGATGACATATCCAAAGATTTATTTTTCTTCATCCTTATAAATTTATCATATACTGTATTTTGCACAAATTTAATTTTGGACTCAATTCCATCTATGTTCTTTTTAGCAAAATATACTGAATAAGCCGTCTTACCAGATCCTTTTTCCCCTATAATAAAATATTTGCTAGGCTGTTTTATTTCGTCTACTATTTTATCTGCTAAAAAAACCTTATTAAAAAGTTCAAATTCCTCTGCGTTAGAATTATAGTATTCATACGCGTCGCCTTTAATTTTTTCCAATTCTTCAATATTTTTCATAATTATTTCCTTTTCAAATTTTGAATTAAATTTTAACCTTACCTTACTTCTTATCTAATTCCAAGACGTTCAAAGATATCATCCACTCGTTTGGTGTAGTAAAGAGGATTAAAGATTTCATCGATTTCTTCTTGTGTGAGACGTGATGTCACTTCTGGATCTGATTCCAGCAGCGGTTTAAAGTCTACTTGGTTGTCCCAAGAGTAAGCTGTTTTTGGTTGTACCAAGTCATAGGCTTGCTCACGGGTCATTCCTTTTTCAATCAAAGTCAACATGGCACGTTGGCTAAAGATAAGACCGAAAGTTGAGTTCATGTTGCGGATCATATTTTCTGGGAAGACTGTCAAGTTCTTAACGATGTTTCCGAAACGGTTGAGCATGTAGTCAATCAAAATGGTTGTATCTGGTGTGATGATACGCTCAGCTGATGAGTGTGAAATGTCACGTTCGTGCCAGAGAGCAACGTTTTCATAGGCCGTAAGCATATGACCACGGATAACACGCGCCAGACCAGTCATGTTCTCAGAACCGATTGGGTTGCGTTTGTGAGGCATTGCTGAAGACCCTTTTTGTCCTTTGGCAAAGAATTCTTCCACTTCGCGTTGTTCTGATTTTTGCAAACCGCGAATTTCAGTCGCCATACGCTCGATTGAAGTCGCGATGCTAGCAAGAACCGCAAAGTACTCAGCATGAAGGTCACGAGGAAGAACTTGTGTAGAGATTTCTTGAGCACGAATACCCAATTTGTCGCAGACGTATTGCTCAACGAATGGTGGGATGTTGGCAAAGTTACCAACCGCACCAGAAATCTTACCAGCTTCCACTCCAGCAGCCGCATGCTCGAAACGCTCGATATTGCGCTTCATTTCGCTGTACCAAGTGGCCAATTTAAGACCAAAAGTTGTCGGCTCAGCATGCACACCGTGGGTACGACCCATCATGATGGTAAACTTGTGCTCCTTAGCCTTATCAGCGATGATGTTGGTGAAGTTTTCAAGGTCACGACGGATGATGTCATTGGCCTGCTTGTAGAGGTAACCATAGGCAGTATCCACCACATCGGTAGAAGTCAAACCATAGTGAACCCACTTGCGTTCTTCACCAAGCGTCTCAGAAACCGCACGTGTGAAAGCCACCACATCGTGACGAGTCTCCTGCTCAATCTCCAAAATACGGTCGATGTCAAAGTCCGCTTTTTCACGAATCAAAGCCACATCTTCCTTAGGGATTTCCCCCAACTCAGCCCATGCCTCGTCAGCCAAGATTTCCACCTCAAGCCAAGCACGGTATTTATTTTCTTCACTCCAAATATTCGCCATCTCAGGGCGAGAGTAACGGTTGATCATTGTTAGTTAGTTCTCCTTAATTAATTCTTTTACAATATATCCTTCTTCTAAAGCTTTTTCTGTAGCAATCCTATATTTTTCTATATCATTATATTTATTTATATTCTTTTTTTCAAAATATTTTTCCAATTCTTTATAAGAATCTGTCCCTTCTTTAAATTCACTATTAAAGCATTGAGGTTCACCATCTTCCCTTTTCGCAATTGAGATTATCTCCGTTTTAAATTCTCCAAAGAATGACTTATATGTAATTTTGAGTTTCAAATTTTTTAGTTCTCCATGACTCACCCCTTGAACTTTAATATAGAACACACTGTTTTCGCCTTTATTGATGATCTTTTCTCTAAATGTTTTGTCCTTGTCTAATATTTTTCCATCAATTTCTGCTTTTACATCCGTAATGAAAGCAAGTCCCAAACCTACATTCTCTACATCTAGGGGAAAAATCACACAATGTTTATCAGAACTACTAAAGTTACAAATTTCATAGTCCAAAACTGCTGTCCTTTGCCTCTGGTCAATAATTCGATATGGGTAAACACCTAGCGAAATACGATACCTTAAGTAAGGTCTATGACTATTTAGTAAATCAATGTTTGACTGTTTTTTCTGAACAGCTAATGTCCAATAGATACCTACAATAGTCACAATTGCACCGATTAGTGCGCTTATAAGATTTGACCAGAACTCACTATTTAATGCACTTATAAGATTCGACAAAATTTCACTATTTAATATATATTTTTTTAAAATAAAAACTTTGATATCTATACAAAACAAGAGATACAATACAAAAAGTACGATTAATCTATTAAGCCAAATATATTTTTTATTCATTTCCTCCTCTAACCTCTTCAATCCCTTTCCCAAACTCCTCAACCTCATCCGATTCACTACTAAACAAAGTCACATGCCCCATTTTGCGGTTGTGCTTTGCTTCTATTTTACCATACATGTGGAGGTGGACGCTTGGATTTTCTGTGACATATTTTTCAGCAGCCTCGACGTGTTGGCCAAGGACATTGAGCATAACAGCAGGTGCATGCAGTTGGATGTCTGGCAATGGTGCTCCGAGAACACCCAGAATATGAGTATCAAACTGGGAGAAGTCGCAAGCTTCGATAGAGTAGTGCCCTGAGTTGTGTGGACGTGGCGCAATTTCATTGACAATGATATCGTCAGCAGTCGCAAACATTTCCACGCAAAGAGTTCCAGACAAGTTGAGTTGCTCAGCGATTCGTAGAGCCATAACTTTGGCTTTTTCAGCTAGAGTCTCAGAAATTCGAGCAGGCACAATTGTCTTAGATAGGATATTATTGCGGTGGATATTTTCCTGAACTGGGAAAACTGTCACATCCTTGCCATTTCCTGACACGATGACAGAAATTTCAATGTCAAAATTGACAAATTCTTCCAAGACACAGTCAGCTGAATCTGCTAGTTCATAGGCTTCTTCCAAGTCTGCTTCTGAGCGAATGACCTTTTGCCCATGCCCATCGTAGCCACCTGTCGCAGTCTTGAGAACATAATTTTTCGACAGGTCAATATCTGCCAAATCTTGGCTAGAAGTCACGACCTTGTAAGGAGCTACCGTCACTTTGGCTTTGTTTGCGAGAAAATCCTTTTCAAAAATGCGATTTTGAGAGATGCGAAGCAGGTCTGTACCTTGAGGGAGTTGTCCATCCTTGATAACCGCATCCAGACCGTCAGCATCGACATTTTCAAATTCATAGGTCAGAACATCGCAACGCTCAGCCAACTGACGCAGAGCATCCACGTCATTATAAGGCGCCACAATGATTTCCGCTACGCGAGAGGCTGGGCAATCAGCCGCAGGATCCAGCGCGATAACCTTGTGGCCCATGTAGATAGCAGAAATGGCCATCATTTGACCCAGCTGGCCGCCACCGATAATTCCGATTGTTTTAGATGAGCTCATTTGTAGACTCCTCTGCGATTTTTCCTTGCTCTTCTGCGAAATCTGCCAATGCTGTCGCAATAGCCTGGTCCTCTACTGACAGGAGACGGAGGGCAAAGAGGGCTGCGTTTGTAGCACCCGCTTCACCGATCGCCATGGTCGCAACTGGTACCCCACCCGGCATCTGAACGATAGAGTAAAGCGAGTCCACACCACTAAGTGCACGCGACTTGACTGGTACACCGATGACAGGAAGGGTTGTTTTAGCAGCGACCATACCTGGCAAGTGAGCAGCGCCTCCAGCACCTGCGATGATAACCTTAATACCACGGCTACGAGCCTCTTCGGCATGTCTGAACATAAGGTCTGGTGTGCGGTGGGCAGAAACAACTTTCTTTTCGTAGGCTACATCGAAGCGGTCTAGGACTTCTGCTGTTTTTTGCATGGTTGCCCAATCTGATTTTGAGCCCATGATGATGGAAATAATTGGTTTAGTCATAATTTTTCCTTTTCTTCTTTTTTGATAATGGTCTTAGGTGGTGGGGACGGAAGCAAACCTTCGGTTTCATTCCTAAACTTTGAGCCTAAGGTCTCAAAGTTTCCCCCGACCAGAACAGATGCTGTTCTGGTCTTTTCACCACGGCAACCATTATCGTATTTGGCGACTTCGTCGCGTTATTCTTATATCTTTACTTAATTGCCTTGCTTCCGATATCTTTTCGGTAAAAGAGACCTTCTGTTTTTTGTTTGTCGAGTTGGCTGTAGATGGTATTTTGGGTTTCTTTAACGGTCTCTGCCGTGGTGACGAGCATGTAAACACGGCCTCCGTTTGAGAGCAGTGCTCTGCTATTGTCCGCAAACTTAGCTCCAGCATAGTAGGTGATGATGTCGCCATCGGTTTTAGCTGGTAACTTGACACCCTTCTCATAAGCCAGTGGGTAACCGTTTGATGCGACAACTACACCCAGAGTCACACCCTTATCCGTCCAGGTGATGTTTGGCTCCTTGCTATCCAGAATATCCGTAATATTTTGTGCAAAGTCAGATGTCAAACGAGGCAAGATAATCTGAGTCTCAGGATCTCCAAAGCGAGCATTAAACTCGATAACCTTAGGTCCATCAGCTGTCAAGATAAGCCCCGCATAAAGAACACCAAGATAAGGACGACCTTCTTTAATCATGCCTTCAAGAACTGGCTTGAT
This sequence comes from uncultured Streptococcus sp., assembly GCA_963517545.1. Classification (GTDB taxonomy): domain Bacteria; phylum Bacillota; class Bacilli; order Lactobacillales; family Streptococcaceae; genus Streptococcus. The sequence goes on from CAUQGR010000011.1 coordinate 32,269, forward strand.
AATCGTGTCAACTGCTATATCAACCACACTCTGTGGCAAGTGAGGAACTGGCGCATAAGCTCCCATACCGCCTGTGTTAGGTCCCTTGTCGCCATCGTAAGTACGTTTATGGTCCTGAGCCGTTGGCATGATGTAGAACTTGTCGCCATTGACAAAGGCAAAGAGAGAGAACTCTTCCCCGTCAAGGAATTCCTCGATGACCACACGCGCACCTGAGTCACCGAATTTATTGTCCAAGAGCATCTCATGTGTAGCTTCTACCGCTTGCTCAACTGTTTCAGCAACAACGACACCTTTTCCAAGAGCTAAGCCATCCGCCTTGACCACGATAGGTGCTCCCTGCTTTTCGATATAGGCCTTAGCTTCCTCAAAATCTGAAAATGTGCCATAGGCTGCTGTCGGAACGCCGTATTTAACCATGATTTCCTTGGCAAAATCCTTGGACCACTCCAGCTCTGCTGCTAATCTTGTCGGACCAAAGGCCTTAAGCCCAGCTTGGTTAAAATCATCCACGATTCCAGCGGCCAGTGCGTCATCTGGACCGATAAAGGTCCAAGCAATATCGTTGGCCTTTGCGAAATCAATCAATTTAGAATGTTCGGAAATAGAGATGTTTACCAACTCCAAACCATCCAGAGTCATCCCATCATTACCAGGAGCAACAAAAACCTTTTCTACCTCTTTTGACTCAAACAACTTCTTAGCAATCGCATGTTCACGACCACCCGAACCGACAACAAACAGCTTCATCTCTCAACCTCTTTTGCGAATTATTTACTAATATTATACCATAAACGTTCGTTTTAATCTCATTTCACTTAGCATTTTAAGCCAAAAAAGGAAAGAAACTATTTTCTTCCCTTTAACGTTCTTAATGTCTAAAATGTCTCACGTCTGTGAAGACCATAGTCAAGCCATATTTATCCGCCGCTTTGATGGACTCTTGGTCACGGACGGAGCCTCCCGGCTGAATGATGGCCTTGATACCTGCTTTAGCGATTTCTTCCACTTTATTAACAAAAACAAAATCTACAAAAGCTCTCCTATGTAATCCTGAAACATATCAATTATATCTGCTTTAAATTTTCCGTTTTCTACATTCATAAAGTTTCGATTTTTATAAACTTTTCTATCTAATAAAAAATGTGTTTTAAAAATATATTTTTCATCTCCTACCTCTTTTAAATGTTTTAATGACCCATTTCTAAGCTTTCTAGTGTGCTGTATAAAATCAAATACAGCATCTAGATTACTAGTTAAAGCATTATATCGAATCTCAATAGCTAAATCTGATAATGTTTTTTTAACATACTTATCTTTAGTGTATAATGTTGTTGTTAAAATAATGTTATCCTTTTCAATATCTCTAGAATGTGATAAGTAATTATCAATTGTCTGCTCAGAAAAGAGACTGACATAAAATTTAAATTTAAAATATTCATCAAGCCCATAATAACGAGGATTATAATGAAAGTATTTTGACCCTTTAAACTGTTGATTACAATCTTTACAAGATGGAACTAAATTGAATTTTGATACACAAAATAGAGAAAAGATTGATTGAGGGTAAAAATGCTCTATATCTGCCGTCGTAAATTTTCTATGGTTAACAATAGAGTTTGAATTACAATACGGACAAACCTCGCAACTGTATAACCCCCATAATCTTACTCTATATAATTTTCTAAACTGCTTATAATTTAAAAATTTTTCGAGTTTTTCATTCAATTCTATAAATTTACTAAAAACCTTATTATTTTCTTTTTTAAAATTAGAAAAATTAGCAGTCCTATAGTAGAGATAATTACAATCAATTAATTCTTCCATTTTGGGATAGTGAGTTGTACATTGCAGAATATTAGAAACCCATTCTATTCTATATTTCTTTCCATCCGAAGCTTTCATTTTTTTTAGCTCCAAATAAAATCTACCTACTAAATAATACTCAAATAATAAACTGTCTGATTTGTTTTTTATATTAAACCATTCATCAGTTATCAATAATTTAAAATTAGTTATATTACCGCATAATTTCAAAATTTCTGGAATTATTCTAAATGTATTTCCGTTCATAGATAATTTTTCTAATAAACTCTTGTAGTAATTTTCAAAACATACATCAATTTCTTTTAATTGTGGTTCCTGAGGTAATTCCAATTTAATCACTATCTTCTACACTTCTTTCAATTAATGTCTTCAAAACTGGGTCATCAATATATTGATAATCCTCTTTATCGAGTTTTAATAATTTTTTTCTAGCAAATTCTCCGATTGAGTAGTCCAAGAAGAAAGTATCTGACAGTATATCAATAATATTTGCGGCAAAAGTTTTTTCTGCTCTTTTGATTTCCACCATCTTCTCTTTCACTTCCAGAGCAAAAACGTTTTCTTTGGGAACATCTGAAATCATATATGGCGAATGCGTCGCTATAATAAATTGGACATTCACATCTGAATAGTTATTAACAAGAGTGATACAATCATCAATAAACCTTCTACACCACTCTGGATGAAGGTTCAAATCAGGTTCATCTAATACTAGCACACAATCTCTTCCATCTTTATTCGCTTTCCTTATTTCCATGAATATTGAAGAAAACGTGTTAAAATAGACAATCTCTCCGTCGCTTAGATTTTCAAATTGAACTGAGAATAAATCCGAAAATTCTACCATAAGTAATTCAATAAAATTAAAATTTATATCTTTGTTCTTCAAAGAAGAACTAGATACCTCAATTTTATAAGAGCCCCCTTGGAAATATCCATACTCCCCCGAATTCTTAAAGTTAGAAATAAGAGTATTTAAATCTTCACGCTCAATAAACGGAGTATCTCTATCACTTTTTCCTTCAAAATATTTTATCCTCTCACTCCAACCTCTTAAATCATTTACTATGTTTTTTAAAATATCTATTTTATAAATTAAAAATTTCTCTGAATAATTTTTATCCAACAAATATAATAAATTTGTCGGATTGATTTCAATAAATTCTGAATGACTTATTTTATCTTTAATAATAGAATAGATTTTATTTCTGGATTCCCCTTTTTTTTCGAGAAATTCTATAAGATACAATAAATATTTTTCTAAAAACTGAACTATAAAAAAATATTCCTTATGTTCTCTAAAAAAGTTGTTTTGAACTGTTCGACTATTAAAACTTACTGCATCCTCTCCTTCTCCCAATCTTAGTTTCCTTTTCAAACTTTCTGCTAACTCATTTTCAATATTCGTAATTCTGTTATTACCATAAATCTTATCTAATATTGCTGGACTATTGGTAGAATAAAACTGTTTTTGATTAACCCTTAAGAATATTTGTTTCTCTGTGACATTGCTATTTTTAGCTTCTACTATAAATCGAAATACATTCTCAGCAGATGATACACGTTTTACATTCCTTACTATAGGACTCTTATTTGAATTAAAATATCTATGTAAATCTCTGCTAAACCAACTTACAATCGGGCTAGATCTTACTAAGGATATTTGCAATTCAATATCTACTTTATTATCATATGGCACAAACTTATTGTTCCCAATAATCATAAATAAACCTTCATTCGATTTCAGATTATTTATTTGATTAATTAAACTTGAACTTCCCTCAATAAAAAAAATATTATCTTTAATATGAAAAATATTAACGTAACTATTTCCTCCTCTTCGTAAATTGATATTTTTATTCGAAAAAGAAATTAAATCCAATAAACTACTTTTACCTATACCATTTTTTCCAACAATTAATGACAAGTTAGATATTTTTTCACCAAAGAATCTTCTGTTTTTATTCTCTACATAAAACAAAGTCCTTTCTTTCATTCTAAACATATGTTCCTCCGAAAAAAATATCTCACTGTTTTTTATACCGGTATCCATTTTTTCTATATATGTATAAACCAACTTAGCCATTATAACACCTTTAATCTCTCTGATTATTCTGTCTATATTATAACAAAATTCCATCATTTCAGATGGAATTTTTTATCTATCAATGTCTAAAATGTCTTACTCCTGTGAAGACCATAGTCAAGCCGTATTTATCCGCAGCTTCGATAGACTCTTGGTCACGGACTGAGCCTCCAGGCTGGATGATAGCCTTGATTCCTGCTTTGGCGATTTCTTCCACGTTATCCGCAAATGGGAAGAAGGCATCTGAAGCAAGGACGGCACAGTCAAGACGGTCTTTGGCTTGTTCGATGGCGATACGAACAGAAGCCACACGGTTGGTCTGACCTGGGCCAACGCCAAGTGTCATGTGGTCATTGGTCACAATGATACCGTTTGATTTGACGTACTTGATAGCCTTCCAAGCGAACTCAAGGGCAGTCGCTTCTGTCTCAGTTGGCTGGCGCTTGGTCACCACTTGCCAGTCAGCCGGGCTTTCCTTAACCACGTCTTGGTTTTGCACAAGAAGTCCACCGACAACACCTGTGTACTCTGCTTCCACTTCACTAGCATCTTGAGCGTCAAATGGCAAGGCAAGGATGCGCAAGTTTTTCTTTTTGTTGGTCAAAATGGCTAGCGCTTCATCCGTATAGCTTGGTGCGATGATGATTTCAAGGAAAACGCCGTGCATCTTCTCAGCAGTCGCAGCATCCACCTCACGGTTGAGAACGACAATACCACCGAAAATTGAGACTGGGTCAGACTCATAAGCATAATCCCAAGCAGTCTCGATGTCATCAGCTTGACCGATACCGCATGGGTTCATGTGTTTGAGAGCCACAACGGTTGGACGGTCTTTAAAATCACGGATGATACGAATGGCCGCATCAGCATCGCGGATATTGTTAAAGGACAATTCTTTACCGTTGAGCTGTTTCGCTGAAGCAATTGAGTAATCCGTTGGCAAAGCTTTTTGATAGAAGTCCGCATCTTGCTGAGGATTTTCCCCATAGCGCATAGCTTGCTTGAGGTCATAGGTCAAAGTGAGCTTTTCAGGCTTGCTTTCTCCGACTTGAACTGTGAAATATTCCGCAATCAAGGCATCATAAGCCGCTGTGTGACGGAAAACCTTGGCTGCCAAACGTTGACGTGTTTCGTAAGTTGTTTCACCTGTGGCTGACAATTCATCAAGAACCACAGTATAGTCAGCAGGGTCTACCACAACTGTTACGCTAGCGTGGTTCTTCGCTGCTGAACGAAGCATAGATGGCCCACCGATATCAATGTTTTCAACTGCATCAGCGTAAGTCACATCTGGTTTGAGAATCGTTTCCTTGAAAGGATAGAGATTAACTACTACAAGATCTATAAGCTCGATCTTATTGTCCTTAGCAGCCTCTAGGTGACTATCAAGGTCACGACGAGCGAGGAGCCCACCGTGGATATTTGGGTGGAGGGTCTTGACACGACCGTCCATCATCTCTGGGAAACCAGTCACATCATCAATCGCAATGGTCTCCACCCCAGCTGTATCAAGGGCAACCTTAGTCCCACCTGTCGAGATAATCTCCCAATCAAGTTTTTTAAGTTCTTGGGCAAACTCAACAATGCCCGATTTGTCTGAGACACTGATCAAGGCTTTTTTCGTCATTCTATTCCTCTTTCTTTAAATCCAAGCGCATAGCGACTTCGTTATTTTCTTCTATAAATCCTGTTTCCTGAAAACCCAGACTAGTCAGCAGGTGCTTCATTTTTTCATTTCCAACCACATAATCTGCAATAATATGATTGCAAGTGCTATCCATCTGAGCCTTTTTGATCAGAACTTCCAAGGCTTTTCGTCCATAACCTCTTCCTTGGTACTGCTGGCCAATCATTATCCGCCAGATAAAGTATTCCGCTTCATCCTTATCTATTTCCAACAGGAGAAAACCAACTACAAGCTCATTCCAATAGATTGCCATTGGAAACACATCCCCATTCTCTCGGTAGAGCCATGCGTCAGCTAAAGAGCGTACATTTGGAGACACGAAACGTGCTCGTTCATCAGCTTCAGATATTTTCAAATCCAGCACTGCCTGAAAACTGTTCTCATCTACTAATTTTAAATTAATCATTTTTTCTCCAGCAAGATTTCACAATCAAAACTTGACTTCGATCTTATTTTCGTGCAACTCCCAAGCTATCCAGAACCTCTGGATACAACTTGTACTCTGCCTCATGAATGCGTTCTTCAAAGCTGTCAATGGTATCATCAGAAAGCCGTGGCACACGTACTTGCTTGATAACCTTACCTGTATCCACACCAGAATCCACCCAGTGAATGGTCACGCCGCTCTCAGCAACGCCAGCATTCCAAGCATCCTCAATTCCATGAGCTCCTGGAAATTCGGGCAAGTAGGCTGGATGAATGTTGATAATCCGACCTTCATAAGCCGCCAATAAGGTTGGCCCAACGATTTTCATGTAGCCTGCTAGACAAACCAAGTCAATCTGGTGTTCTTCCAAGAGTTCGACAAGGGCCGCTTCATAGTCTGCCTTGCTCTCAAACTCCTTGAGTTCAAAAGCATAGGACAGAACGCCGAGCTTGTCTGCACGTTCGAGCACATAGGCGTCACGATGGTCTGAAAAGACAAACTCCACTGGAAATTGTTCCGCTATCACCTGAAAATTTGAGCCATTACCAGAGGCAAAAACCGCTATTTTTTTCATTTGATGATGACACTTTCGTTTTCTTTCTTGACGATGCGACCAATTTCATAGACTGGTTCATCCAGCAATTCTTTGACACTACCTACATTTTCAGGGCTAACTGCCAGCATGAGTCCCACACCCATATTGAAGATTTCAAACATTTCTTCATGTTTGATTTTACCATATTTTTCAAGGACTTTGAAAATTGGAAGCACGGGAACCTTGTCTTCTTCAATCTCAGCTGCCAAGTCAGCTGCAAACATACGAGGGACATTCTCGATAAAGCCACCGCCTGTGATGTGGGCAATACCATTTACCAAGCCTTCCTTGATGAGTGGTAAGACAGCCTTGACATAGATACGAGTCGGCTCAAGAAG
>CAUQGR010000012.1:0-39081 GCA_963517545.1 uncultured Streptococcus sp.
TCTCAAGTGGTAGATGGGTCAATTCTGTTCCCTTTTCTTGATAAAGGTATTGGGCGTAGTCGTCCATTCGGTACTGGTTAATATAAACCACGCGCTTACAGCCGACCTGAAGCAATTGTTTTGTACAGTTCAGACAAGGAAAATGGGTTACATAGGCCGTAAAACCTCTAGGAACACCACGTTCTGCACCTTGGAGAATGGCATTGACCTCAGCGTGAAGGGTGCGAACACAGTGGCCTTCAATGACCAGACATTCGTGATCAATACAATGCTCAGTACCTGACACCGAACCATTGTATCCAGTGGAAATTACCTTATTATCCTTAACCAGAATTGCACCCACTTTAGCACGTTTACAAGTGGAACGATTAGCAATTAGTAAGGCTTGGGCTGCAAAATACTCATCCCAGGCCAGTCTTTTTTCAGTCATCTCTTTTCTCCTTTTTCTCTATTTTTTAAAAAATGGTAACCGTAAATCCGCTATCTTTTCAGCAGGTACCTTCATGCCATCCTTGATCCATTTTAGAAGGACAGAGACGATGGCCGAGCTCCAGAAGGAATGAAGATAAGAGCTGACACCTTTTGATTTTCCATGGTATTTTTCTAGAAATTCCTGCATGGCTTGGACAAAGATTTTTTCCAGATGGTAATCCAAGGCCAATTGAATCACTCTGGCTTCCTTTCTTGCTTCTCGGAAAAGGTGAACCCAGACCAGATAAAGGTCTGTCTTTAAATCATAATGATGCAACTGTTCCATGATGTTGTGGACAGTTCGTTTAAAGACGCTTTCTAAAATTTCCTCTTTGGAATCATAATTGCGATAAAAGGCCGCACGAGAAACGCCTGCACGTTTGACCAATTCAGAAATACTAATCTTGGTCAAGTCCTTTTTTTCCAAGAGCTGCAAGAGGGCTGTTTCGATGGCTTCTCTAGTTAATAAATTAGATTCTTGGTTTGATTTTCTGAGATTTTCAAGAGATTTTTCAGAGATTCTACGTTCAGACATAACATTTTCTTTCTACTTGTCACAACAGACGGATGAGGCTTTTGTTTCAAGGGCTTTCATGATATAATTGTAAAAAAAGACAGAACCTTTGTCAATGTATAACTGACAAAGATGGAGAATTTCTATGACTTGGAAGATTATTGCTGACTCTGGTTGTGATTATCGTCAGCTGGAGACACCAGCTATTGACACGACCTTTGTAAGTGTTCCCTTAACCATTCAAGTAGCTGATCAGGTCTTTGTTGATGATGCCAGTCTTGATATTGACCAAATGATGGAAACCATGTATGCAACTGCAGAAGCTTCAAAATCAGCTTGTCCAAGCCCAGATGATTATTTGCGAGCATTTGAAGGTGCCAAAAACATTTTCTTGGTAACCATCACTGGTACTCTTTCTGGCAGCCACAATAGTGCTCAACTAGCCAAGAATATTTATCTTGAAGAACATCCTGATACTAAAATTCATGTAATTGATAGTTTGTCTGCTGGTGGGGAAGTTGACTTGCTCATAGAAAAATTAAATGACTTGATTGACCAGGGTCTATCTTTTGAAGAAGTCGTTGAAGCTATCACTGCTTATCAAGAAAAAACCAAGTTGCTCTTTGTCCTAGCCAAAGTAGATAACTTGGTGAAGAACGGCCGTTTGAGTAAGCTTATCGGTACAGTCGTTGGCCTTCTCAACATTCGTATGGTTGGAGAAGCTAGTGAAACCGGAACTCTCGAACTACTACAGAAAGCACGAGGACCAAAGAAATCAGTTCAAGCTGCCTATGATGAGTTAGTAAAAGCTGGATATGCTGGTGGACGTATTATCATGGCCCAACGCAATAACGAGAAATGTTGCCAACAGCTCTCAGAGCGAATTCGCGAAACCTTCCCACAAGCAGATATTAAAATTATCCCAACATCTGGTCTCTGCAGTTTTTATGCAGAAGATGGTGGTTTGCTGATGGGATATGAAATTGATTAATTGCATTCTTGACAAGAGGTGACCATCATCTCTTGTTTTTTTGTGGTACAATAGAGCTATGAAACATTTTGATACTATTGTCATCGGTGGAGGACCTGCTGGTATGATGGCTACGATTTCCAGTAGCTTTTATGGACAGAAAACCCTCCTCATCGAAAAAAATCGGAAACTTGGAAAAAAATTAGCTGGGACTGGTGGTGGACGTTGCAATGTGACCAACAATGGTAGCTTGGACGACCTGCTAGCTGGCATCCCTGGAAATGGGCGCTTTCTCTACAGTGTCTTCTCCCAATTTGATAACCATGATATCATTAACTTTTTTACGAAAAATGGGGTTAAACTTAAAGTCGAAGACCACGGGCGCGTCTTTCCTGCTAGTGACAAGTCTCGTACCATTATCGAGGCCTTAGAAAAGAAAATCACTGAGTTAGGTGGTCAAGTTTCTACTCAAACCGAGATTGTTTCGGTTAAAAAGGTAGATAAGCAATTTGTTCTTAAATCAGCTGACCAAAGCTTCACTTGTGATAAACTCATTGTCACAACTGGTGGGAAATCCTATCCTTCTACTGGTTCGACTGGTTTTGGTCATGAGATTGCCCGTCATTTTAAACACACCATTACCGAACTTGAAGCCGCTGAAAGTCCTTTGTTGACAGATTTTCCACACAAGGCCTTGCAAGGAATTTCATTGGACGATGTGACCCTAAGCTATGGTAAGCATGTCATCACTCACGATTTGCTCTTTACCCACTTTGGTTTGTCTGGCCCTGCTGCCCTACGTATGTCTAGTTTTGTCAAGGGTGGTGAAATCCTTTCACTGGATGTCTTGCCTCATCTTTCTGAAAATGACTTGACTACATTTCTAGAAGAAAATCGGGAAAAATCCTTGAAAAATGCCTTAAAAACTTTGCTTCCAGAACGCTTGGCAGAATTTTTTGTGCAAGGCTATCCAGAAAAAGTCAAACAGCTGACTGAAAAGGAACGCGAACAACTTCTCCAGTCTATCAAAGCACTCAAAATCCCTGTGACCGGAAAAATGTCCCTTGCCAAGTCCTTTGTTACCAAAGGGGGCGTCAGTCTCAAGGAAATCAATCCCAAAACTCTAGAAAGTAAGCTGGTACCTGGCCTCCACTTTGCTGGCGAGGTACTGGATATCAATGCCCACACGGGTGGGTTTAACATCACTTCTGCCCTCTGTACTGGTTGGGTGGCGGGATCAAACCCAATCTAAATCTGAATTATTTAATGGCTAAATCAGCCCCAAAAGAAAGGAAGTCCTTTGGAACATATTATCTTGTTAAGGGGAGTTACTCCTAATGGAAAAAATGCTATCCCTAAAATGTCTTATCTAGTAGATATCTTAACAGAAGCCGGTTTTCAACAAGTTCGAACCTATATTCAAAGTGGAAATATTATTCTTGAAAGTAACTTAGCTCTCGAAGAAATACGAGAACAAGTTCATACTCTAATAAAGGAAAAGATTGGAGCCAATCTCAAAATAATCATTAAGAATAAGGATGATTTTGAAAACATTGTCCAAGAAAACCCGTTTGGAGAACACTATCTTTATGACCGTATACACGTGATTTTTTATCAAGAATCTATTCAAAGTCTCCCTTTAGAAAAATTGAAAATTGATTACGGTGAAGAAGAAATTTGTATCGGTAACCATTGTCTTTACCTCTATCTCCCTAGAACTGCAAAACAAAAGAAACTCCATACCAACTATCTTGAAAAGCTTTTTAATGTAGATTTGACCATGCGAAAACTAAATGTAGTAGAAAAATTATTAAGCAAGTAGTGCTTGAATTTAGTAAAAATCGGAAGAATACTCCTCCGATTTTATTTTGTCTGAGTTTGGACATAGTATGCAATAACATCTGATGTGTACTGGGCTGTTCCAGATCCAAATTTGTCAATGTTTTCCTTAAATTCTGGGTTGTAGACGTAGCCTTTACCGATATGACCGAATACTTCAACGGAGCAGTCAAATCCATAAGTACGAATAGCTTGCAAGAGTTTGGCAGCTTCTTCTTGGTTTTCTGTTGCTGTTACAGGCAGTCCAGCTTGAAGATTTTGTGACAAGGCTCGAAAAACTTGGTTGAAGGCAGCCGTAGCCTCGTCTTCGTGACCTTTTTGGCGCTCGAGCGCTTGGTCCATCACTTCTTGTCCATATTTCTCTACCGCCTCTTGGTGGTATTTTTGATGGTCTTGGTAGTTAAATCCAGCAAATTTCTCTTGAATGCTCATTTCTCTTTCTCCTTTTTGTTCTTGAATGGTTTTCTGCAAGGTTGAAATCAAGGTATCCAGATGTTCCCTTTCTCGAGTCAAATAGCCCAACTGCCTGGTCAAATGAGGCAATAAATCTGTCCTTTCTTCCTTTAATAGCTCTGCTATTTTTTCTAAAGAAAAGCCTAGATATTTATAGTAAAGAATAACCTGAAGGCGTTCCAAATCCTCCTGACTGTAGGTTCGATAGCCGTTTTCCGATTTTAAAGGAACCAAAAGTCCTATCTTATCGTAGTGGTGCAAGGTCTTGACAGAAACACCTGAAAGCTGGGCAGCTTCTTTTATATGGTACATGATTTCCTCCTTACAATGATAGTATAACCCCTCCCCCTAGGTCAGAGTCAAGCGTTTTTGCGAAATTTTTTAACTTTATCATAACATGAAAATGGTTTTCTTGACAGACCTTAGAAAACATGATAGGATAGTCAAGTCTATCAATCAAAAGAAAGGCTCATTTTGAGTACTGATGAGGCTATTTGCCAAGGGCAGTAGCTTTTTCTTTTGTAATACTAATTTTAGGAGTTTAACTATGTCTGAAAAATCGCAATGGGGTTCTAAACTGGGCTTTATCCTAGCATCTGCTGGTTCAGCCATCGGACTTGGTGCCGTTTGGAAGTTTCCCTATATGACTGCTGCTAACGGTGGAGGAGGCTTTTTACTAGTCTTTCTCATCTCCACTGTTCTAATCGGTTTCCCTCTTTTGCTAGCTGAATTTGCCCTCGGCAGAAGTGCTGGCGTTTCAGCAATCAAAACCTTTGGAAAACTTGGTAACAATAGTAAGTACAACTTTATCGGTTGGATTGGTGCCTTTGCCCTCTTTATCCTTCTCTCTTTCTACAGTGTTATCGGAGGATGGATTCTAGTTTATCTGGGTATTGAGTTTGGGAAATTGTTCCAGCTTGCTGGGACGAGTGATTATACTCAATTATTTACTTCAATCATTTCAAATCCAGCCATTGCCCTGGGAGCTCAAGCAGCCTTTATCTTATTGAATATCTTTATTGTATCACGCGGGGTTCAAAAAGGGATTGAAAGAGCTTCTAAGGTCATGATGCCCCTGCTCTTTATCATCTTTGTTGTCATCATCGGGCGCTCTCTCAGTTTGCCAAATGCCATGGAAGGCGTTCTCTACTTCCTCAAACCAGACTTTTCAAAACTGACCAGTGCTGGTCTCCTCTATGCTCTGGGACAATCTTTCTTTGCCCTCTCACTAGGGGTTACAGCCATGCTGACTTATGCGTCCTACTTGGACAAGAAAACCAATCTAGTTCAATCGGGAATTTCCATCGTAGCCATGAATATCTCAGTATCCATCATGGCAGGACTAGCCATTTTCCCAGCCATGTCAGCCTTCAACATCCAGTCTGAAGGGGGACCAAGCCTGCTCTTTATCGTCTTACCTCAACTCTTTGACAAGATGCCTTTTGGAACCATTTTCTATATCCTCTTCCTCTTGCTCTTCCTCTTTGCAACAGTCACTTCCTCTGTCGTGATGCTGGAAATCAATGTGGGTAATATCACCAATCAGGACAACAGCAAGCGTGCCAAGTGGAGTGCTATTTTAGGAATCTTGACCTTTGTCTTTGGGATTCCTTCAGCCCTTTCTTACGGTGTTATGGCAGATGTTCACATCTTTGGAAAGACCTTCTTTGACGCGATGGACTTCTTGGTTTCCAATCTTCTCATGCCATTTGGTGCTCTCTACCTTTCACTCTTTACAGGCTACATTTTTAAGAAGGCTCTTGCCATGGAGGAACTACACCTTAATGAAAGAGCATGGAAACAGGGACTCTTCCAAGTCTGGCTCTTCCTTCTTCGTTTCATCATTCCAATCATCATCATCGTGGTCTTTATCGCCCAATTTATGTAATCAAAAAGGACTTGAGTAATGAACTCAGGCCCTTTCTTTTTTTATGGATGACTAACAATCAATTCCAAACCTTGCCCTTCCAAGGTCCAAGCTTCAACATCACTTGGTAGGATAAAGTGGCTGCCTTTTTGAATTGGATAGTTTTTCCCGTCAACAGTTAGTTGACCTTGACCAGCTAAGACACTAAACAAACTGTAGTCAGCAGTCTTTTTAAAATCAACTTTCCCATTAATTTCCCACTTGTAAACTGCGAAGAAATCATTAGAGACAAGTAAAGTTGAACGCAAATCATCTGCTTTGATAGTTACAGGACGGCTATTGGCAGGCTCGCCAATGTTTAAAACATCGATAGACTTTTCAAGGTGGAGTTCACGTAAGTTACCATTATCATCCTTGCGGTCAAAGTCATAGACACGGTAAGTGGTATCGCTAGACTGCTGGGTTTCAAGAATCAAGATGCCCGCACCGATAGCGTGCATAGTCCCACTTGGTACGTAGAAGAAATCTCCAGCCTTTACAGGAACTTTTGTCAACAAGGCATCCCAGTTCTTGTCCTCGATTTGCTGGCGGAGTTCTTCTTTTGACTTGGCATTGTGGCCATAGATAATCTCTGAACCTTCATCCGCAGCGATGATATACCAGCATTCTGTTTTTCCGAGCTCGCCTTCATGCTCTAGTCCATAGGCATCGTCTGGGTGAACTTGGACACTGAGCCAGTCGTTGGCATCGAGAATTTTGGTCAAGAGTGGAAATACAGGTTCTGGACGATTGCCAAACAACTCACGGTGTTCCGCATACAAAGTAGCTAAGTCTGTTCCCTCAAAACGACCATTGGCAACTTTAGAGACACCATTTGGATGGGCTGAGATGGCCCAGTATTCTCCGATTTTTTCACTTGGGATATCATAGCTAAACTCATCATGTAGCTTGGTTCCACCCCAGATTTTTTCTTGCATAACTGATTGTAAAAATAATGGTTCTGACATCTTGATCTCCTGTCTGATTTTTCTCCCCTCATTATAGCAAAAAGCTAGATCTTATTGAACTCTTTTTCCTATTATATAAAGTAGGGAGAAGATTTTATAAAAATAGTGAACAAATGTGCTCTACTCAATACTTGCACCATTGCTGGCAATGACATCCTTGTACCAGTAGAAGGATTTCTTCTTGCTCCGTTTTAGGCTTCCATGACCAGCATTATCACGATCCACATAGATAAAGCCATAGCGCTTGTTCATTTCGCCTGTTCCAGCTGAAACCAGATCGATACAACCCCAAGTCGTATAACCAAGCAAGTCGACCCCATCTTGGTAAATAGCATCTCGCATAGCCTTGATGTGGGCCTCTAGATAAGCAATCCGATAGTCATCCGCTACATAACCATTTTCATCAGGAGTATCTATTGCACCTAGTCCATTTTCTACTATGAACATAGGCTTTTGATAACGATCCCAGATGGCATTGAGGGTGATTCGAAGTCCCAGTGGGTCAATCTGCCAACCCCATTCTGAGGATTCCAGATAGGGATTTTTGATAGAGGCAAAGACATTTCCAGCGGTCAGATCCCTCACTTCTGGATCGCCTGAAGCCACTCGGCTCGCATAGTAAGAGAAGGAAACAAAGTCAACAGTATGATTCTTCAACAAGTCCAAATCTTCTGCTGTCATTTCAATCTCAATTCCCTCACGTTCCCACTGCTTCTTGGCGTAATTTGGGTATTCTCCACGCGCTTGAACATCAATGAAAAAGTAACTCTTTCGGTCTTCTTCCATGGCTGCCCAGTAGTCTCTCGGATGGGCTGTGTTGGGATAGTATTGCCCTGCTGCCAACATACATCCCACTTTGTTTTCTGGATCAATTTCGTGGGCAATTTTAGTCGCAAGGGCTGAAGCAACCAACTCATGATGAGCTGCTTGGTATTTGACCTGTTCTTGATTTTCTCCTTCTTCAAAACAAATCCCAGCTCCTAAAAAGGGGGCATGCAGAATCATATTGATTTCGTTGAAAGTAAGCCAATATTTGACCAAACCCTTATAGCGGGTAAAGAGTGTGCGACAAAGTTTTTCATAGAAGTCTAACATACGACGATTACGCCAACCACCATACTCCCTAATTAAGTGCATAGGGCAGTCGAAATGCGTAATGGTAACCAGAGGTTCAATCCCATACTTGTGACATTCCTTAAATAAATCCTCATAAAAGGCTAGACCAGCTTCATTTGGCTCTGCTTCATCTCCCTTAGGAAAAATCCGAGTCCAAGCAATGGACAGCCGATAGGTCTTAAAGCCCATTTCTGCAAAAAGTTCGATATCTTCCTTGTAATGATGGTACATATCAATGGCTTCCTTAGCTGGGTAAAAATAGCCCTCCTCGAAGGAAAACATCTTTTTCTGACCTGTGATAATGGCTTCACGGTCTGGACCAATCGGTACCACATCTACGTTAGCCAGACCACGACCATCTAGATTATAAGCACCCTCACATTGATTAGCTGCCGTTGCACCGCCCCAGAGGAACCCCTCTGGAAATTGACCATTTTCTGTCATACCTTTACCTCACTTGATTTGATAGTTCTATTATACTAAAAAGAGGATAAAAAGTTTGGAAATATCTGGGTAATGATGGTACTGAACCTGCTTTTATATTTGATGCAAAAACAAGCAAGACTTTGAGAATTTTGTTATAAAAATGTAAACTATCACAATCTTATGATAAGAAAAAGACCGGATTACTCCGACCTGTTTGATCCATAAAATGTAAAAATGAATAGCTATTGTCAATCAATGGATGGACTGATTGATTGTCAGCAAGCCGTGGTTAATTATTGCTGCAATATCTTCAAGGCCATACAAAATAAAACTTCCTATAATCAGTCCTATAATAACTGAACAGATAATCATGGTCATACAGATTAGATAAACATCCTTTTTTTGCATCTCTTTCCTCCTAATGAAATAAGAAACTCCAATTACTACAGCTATTTAAAAAATATTTCTCCTTTCCATATCAGTTTTATTTTCTACTCTTATATTTTTATTATAAGATTTTAGAAAAACGCTGTCAATTGTTTACTGTGCAATTGCTTTATGTTAAAAAGACCGGATTGCTCCGATCTTTCAATAATTCATACTCTTAATTTCTGTTTTAAAAATAGCTAAGGTTAACGTCCACTTATTTCATACGATAAAAATCAATCACTAGACCAGCAGGCCCTTTAACTAATAAGGACTCTGTTCCCCAATCCGTTTCACAAGGACCATGTAAAATCTCGACACCAAGATCTTTTAAACGCTTTTTGTTCTGTTCTACATCCTCAACCTCGATATGAAGAATAATGCCTGACTGAAAGTTTTCCAAAGGAACCAAATGATTTTGGGACAACATCAGACAGTGACTGCCAATCGTAAACTGAGCAAAACTGTCATCAACATAATCGGACTTTTTATCCAAAATACGCTCCAAGTCAGCACAGACTTGGGGAACATCTGAAACGATAATATCTAATTGATTTAAATTCATTTACTATCCTCCATAAAAAGACCGGATTGCTCCGATCTTTTTAAGTTCCGCTCTATGAAAATCAATGAATAAACAAGGCATCGAACCGCAGGCAGTACTGTAGTACGGCAAGGTGAAGATAACACAGTTTACATTTGATTTTCGACGAGAGAAATTATTTAATTGCGCGTGATTGCAAACCTTCTTCTTCCAAGAAGAGACGGAATGGTACGAGTTCTTCTGCTTCGTATTTTTCCTTGAAGGCTTTGATTGCTTCTTCTGAGTGAAGTTTTGGATCCAATTCAAGTACTTCTACTGGAAGTGGACGGTGTGGAGTGATGCGAGCATCGATAACAACAGTTTTACCTTCTTTGTTCAATTTAACAGCTTCTGCAACAACTGCATCGATGTCTTCGATACGGTCAACTGTAAATCCAACAGCTCCTTGAGCTTCAGCGATTTTCGCATAGTCAGCATTAGGGAAGTCACAACCAAACAAGTGTTTGTTTGTGTCTTCGTATTTGTCCTTGATGAAGGCATATTTACCATTTGAGAAGACAACGTTGATAACTGGAAGGTCGTATTGAACGTTTGTGATAACGTCTGGGTAGCACATGTTGAATGCACCGTCACCCATGATGTTCCATACTTGGCGATCTGGATTGTCTTTCTTAGCAGCGATACCACCAGGAAGGGCAATACCCATTGTCGCAAAGAGTGGAGATGTACGCCACATGTTCTTAGGTGTCATGTGAAGGTGACGAGTAGATGTTTGAGTAGTGTCACCTACGTCGATTGAATAGATAGCGTCTTGATCAGCATGTTTGTTGATTGCATTGTAAACTTGATACAATTGCAATTCACCCTCAGTTTTACCTTCGAGTTTGTTCATGTAATCACGCCAGTTTTGGTTATTCTTAACGTTTGCACGCCACCATGGAGTAGATTCAACTGGATTCACTTTGTCAAGGATTGCTTTCGCTGCTTGACCTGCATCACCAAGGATTGAAGCGTCTAGGGCATGACGTTTACCAAGTTTGTAAGGGTCGATATCCACTTGGATGAATTTTTCAGTATTCTTGAATGCTTCGTAAACTTCAGCAAATGGGAAGTTTGAACCAAGGAAAAGAACTGTGTCTGCTTCAAAGACCACTTCGTTGGCTGGTTTCCAACCAACACGGTAAGCAGAACCTGTCAAACCTTCATAGTTCCATTCGAAAGCTTCAAAGTTTTTACCAGTTGTGATGATTGGTGCTTTGATTTTACGTGACAATTCAGTGATCACTTCACCAGCTTTCACACCACCGTAACCAGCATAGATAACTGGACGTTCAGCATTGTTCAAGATTTCAACAGCTTTGTCGATTTCAACTTCGTTCAAAGCAGGAGCGATGAATGAACGTTCGTATGAACCTGAACCGTAGTATGAGTTTTCGTCGATTTCTTGGAAACCGAAGTTTACTGGGATTTCAACAACAGCTGGACCTTTTTTAGAAACTGCAGCACGGCAAGCTTCGTCAATTACTTTTGGCAATTGCTCAGCGTAAGCTACACGTTTGTTGTATACAGCGATACCGTTGTACATTGGGTTTTGGTTCAATTCTTGGAAAGCATCCATGTTCAATTCGTTAACTGGACGTGATCCAAGGATTGCTAGGAATGGAGTGTTATCCATCGCTGCATCGTAAACACCGTTGATCAAGTGAGTTGCACCAGGTCCACCTGAACCAACTGCAACACCGATAGATCCGCCAAATTTAGCCTGCATAACCGCTGCAAGAGCACCTGTTTCTTCGTGGCGAACTTGCAAGAAACGGATATCTTTGTCTTCAGCCAAAGCGTCCATCAATGAGCTGAGTGTTCCTGATGGGATACCGTAGATTGTGTCTACGCCCCATGTTTTCAATACATTAAGCATTGCTGCAGATGCAGTAATTTTCCCTTGAGTCATAATGATAACTCTCCTTCAAATATTTTTAAATCTACTAAAAAAGGTTTCATATAGTTTTTGAAAACGTTTCAGCAAATTTTTACTCTACTAATTTATCACATTTATTTTGACTTTACTAAGAATCTGCTCAGAAGTTTTTATTCTCTATTACAGTACAGTTTGAAAACGTTTTTAGATTCTGTTTTATAATACTCAATGAAAATTAAAGAGCAAACTAGGAAACTAGCCGCAGGTTGCTCAAAGTACAGCTTTGAGGTTGCAGATAAAGTTGACGTGGTTTGAATTTAATTTTCGAAGAGTATAAAAAGCGAGCAAGCTCGCTTTTAGTCTATTTTACTAAAGTTTAAGAGAAGGGAACTAGTCAGAACAGATACAGAACTAAAGGCCATGGCTAGACCAGCCAGTTCTGGATTGAGGGCCAGTCCAACACCTGAAAAGACTCCTGCTGCAATCGGAATTCCGGCGACATTGTAGATAAAGGCCCAGAAAAGATTGAGCAGAATTCGATTAAAGGTTTTCTTACTCATGTCAAAGGCACGAACCACTCCTAGGAGGTTATTAGTTGTCAACACCAAATCTGCTGACTCGATGGCAATATCTGTTCCAGCTCCCATAGCAATCCCCACATCTGCTACACTGAGGGCAGGAGCGTCATTGATACCATCACCAACAAAGGCTACTTTTCCAGTCGCTTGTAGTTTATGGATTTCATGGGCTTTTTCTTCTGGCAAGACACCTGCAATGACCTCTTCGATTCCGATTTGATCTGCAATAGCACGCGCCACACCTGCATTGTCTCCTGTCAGCATGACTGTTTTAAGACCTCGTTTTTTCAACTGACTGATGGCAAGCTTAGCATTTTCCTTAGGAATATCTTGCAAAGCAAGCAAGCCTTTGATTTCATTGTCAACTGCTAAGAACACAACTGTCTTAGCTTCTTTTTCCAGTTCTTCTAGTTTTTCTTGATAAGTGCTAGAAATGTTCATGCCATCCAGCATTTTAGCATTTCCAAGCAAAACTTGTTTTCCATTGATTTGCCCTGAAACACCTTTTCCGTGCAAGGCTTGGAAATTTTCAACAGTTTGAAGCTCAAGTCCAGCTTCACTCGCTCGTTTCACAACGGCTTCAGCCAGTGGGTGTTGAGAAGCTTCTTCCAAGGAAGCTGCCAATCCAAGCACTTCTACTTCGTCGCCGATGATATCTGTGACCACAGGTTTCCCTTCCGTCAAAGTCCCGGTCTTATCAAAGACGATAGTTTGAACTTTCTGGATTTCCTGTAGAACCGTTCCATTTTTGAGGAGAACTCCCATCTTGGCACTGCGACCTGTCCCCACCATAAGGGCTGTCGGTGTTGCAAGTCCCAAGGCACAAGGGCAGGCAATAATCAGAACTGCTACTCCATAGAGAAGCGAAGACACAAAGCTCGCTCCAAGCACGACTACACTATCCCTGAGCAAGACGAACCAAACCCAAAAGGTCACAATCCCTAAAATGACAACTGCTGGGACAAAAATCCCTGAAATTTTATCCGTCAAGTCCTGAATCGGCGCACGACTTGTCTGAGCTTTCTTCACAAAATCCACAATCTGAGCCAAAACAGTCTCTGAACCAACTTTTTCTGCTCTAAAAACAAGTGTTCCACTATTATTGATGGTTGAACCAATCACAGTATCTCCAACTGTCTTGTCCACAGGCAGACTCTCACCTGTCACCATAGACTCATCAATACTAGAGATGCCTTCTACTACGACACCATCAACCGCAATCTTTTCACCGGGACGCACTCGAATCAGGGCACCTACCTTGACTTGCTCCAAAGGGACTTGAACATAGTTATCCTCACGCAAGACTTCTGCAGTTTTAGCCTGCAAGTCAAGTAATTTCTCCACAGCTTGGGAAGTATTTTTCCGCATTTTCTCCTCAAAAACGGCTCCCATAAGAACGAAGAAGAAGATAAATGCAGCACTTTCAAAGTAAACGGGGAGGCCAGCGAAGAGGGCAACTAAGCTATAGAAATAGGCCACTAGGGTTCCCAGAGCAACCAAGGTATCCATGTTGGCATTGTGCTTTTTAAAACTAGCCCAAGCACTTTGGATATAAGGACCACCTGCTACTAGCATAATCGGTGTTGTGGCTAAAAAGGTGCCCCAACGCATGACTTGGTGACTAATTCCTCCTGTCGACATCCCAATCATGAGGATCACAAGAGGCACAGTAAAGATACTAGTAATCCAAAAACGCTGTAAAAGTGATAGAGATTTTCGAGTCTTCTCAACGACTGTATAACTTCCCTTTTGCATCTTCATACCACAAGAAAATTCATGTTGACCTAATTCTTGAGGTGTAAAACGAATTGTTTTCTCTTCGTCTACGCCGATTGGTTCTAGAATACCTTCTTCTTCAAAAAAAATTTCCTTATAACAGTTTGAAGGTGTCACACGGTGAAAGGTGATCTCAGCAGGAACTCCTTTTTGCAGTTGAATGTGGGCTGGATGGTAGCCTTTGTCTGCCGTGATACGGATTTTTTGAACACCATTTTCAAGACTTGCTTTTACAATTTCAGTCATATCATTCTCCTATTCTACAATCATCTTACCGTGCATCATATTCATGCCGCAAGAGAAACCATACTCTCCAGCCTGTTCAGGTGTGATTTCCACTACATACTCTTCCCCTATAGGCAGGTCCGCATGTACACCAAAGTCTGGAAAAACAATTTGGTCCAGACAGGGTGAAGGGTCCTTGCGGTCAAAGAGAATGCGGGCTGGCACTGATTTCTTGAGGATAATCAACTCAGGCGTATAGCCCCCCATGACCTCCACTCGAATCTCTTGGTAGCCCTTTTTTTGCTGGGCCTTTTGTCCAGATTTTTCAGGCTTTTTGAAAAACCAAAACAAGATAAACGCGATAAGGGCAATACAAACAATGGTTACAATACTATTTAACATGACGTCTCCTTTACATACAATTACATTTTACTTCTGTTACAGCGCTTGATTTCTTCTCTGAAATCACAGCTTCCAAGTCCTCCAAGTCAGCCAGAGTAAAATCACATTCCTTAATCAAATCAGCCAACAAATTCTTAATCCTACGGGAGCAAACCTTGTCCTTGATATCTTGGACAAGTAAATCCCGACTTTGGTCCAAAGTTAAAAGGGCTGAATAGACAAAGAACTTGCCTTCTTTTTTCCTCGTCAGACACTCTTTCTCAACCAAACGAGCCAAAAGAGTTTGAATGGTTGACTTGGACCAGTCAAACCGCTCAGCCAGAACCCTAATCAAATCTGAACTGGTCTGCTCTCCTTGCATCCAAATAATCTTCATGACCTGCCATTCTGCATCTGAAATCTGCATAATCACACCTCCTAAATCTACATTTGTAAATTACAGTTGTTAGTATACTCCTAAAATCTACATTTGTCAACTATGAAATTCAAATTTTTCTCTTTTTTAATCTTCATGACAAAAGTGATTAAAACACAAGGAAAAACCTCCACATTCAGTGGAGGCAATCATTTTATCAATACAATTTTAAGTCGCGTGGGTCAACTGGGAAGGTTGGGTTGTATGGGTTGTGACGAAGTTTAAAGTGTTTAACATCTTCAATGGTCTGAGTTCCAGACAATTGCATAACTGTCTTCAATTCCGCATTCAAGTGTTCAAAGACTTGGCGTACACCGACACTACCACCAAGAGCCAAGCCATAGATAACCGGGCGACCAATAGCTACCAAGTCTGCTCCTGAAGCCAAGGCTTTAAAGACGTGTTGACCACGACGAATACCTGAGTCAAAGACGATTGGTACGCGTTTGTCAACTGCTTCTGCTACTTCTTGAAGTGAGTCAAAGGCAGCTGGTCCACCGTCGATTTGACGGCCACCATGGTTAGTTACCCAGATACCAGAAGCTCCTGCAGCAAGCGAACGTTCAACGTCCTCACGGCATTGTGGTCCCTTGACATAAACAGGAAGTCCTGAGTATTCAGCGATAAATTCTACATCACGTGGAGACAAGCGTTGTTTAGCTGATTTGTAAACAAAGTCCATTGATTTACCAGCACCTTCTGGCAGGTATTCTTCAACAATCGGCATGCCAACTGGGAAGACAAAACCATTACGCTTATCCACCTCACGATTGCCCCCTACAGTAGCATCTGCCGTCAAGACAATCGCTTTGTAGCCTTCAGCCTTCACACGGTCCATGATGTGGCGGTTAATGCCATCATCTTTACTAAAGTAAAATTGGAACCAGTGAGGTGTCCCTTGAAGGGCTTCTGTAATTTCTGGAAGATCGACAGTAGAGTAAGAGCTAGTTGTATAAAGAGAACCAAACTCATGCACACCACGCGCAGTAGCCACTTCACCCTGTTCATTTGCCAATTTATGAGCCGCAACAGGCGCCATAATGATTGGTGAAGATAGTTTTTCACCTGCAAATTCAATCTCTGTACTTGGATTTTCTACATTGCAAAGCGTATGCGGAACGATGAGTTTGTGGTTGAAGGCGCGAATATTCTCACGCAAAGTGAAAGTATCTTCCGCCCCACTAGCGATATAACCAAATGCTGCTTTAGGGATAACTTGTTGCGCCATTGGCTCCAAATCATAGGTATTGATGAAATCTACATGGCCTTCTGCATTGCTTGTTTTGTATGACATAAAATGCCCTCCTTAATAAGTAAGCGTTTACTTTGTATATTACAAAAATATCTTAACTCTTTTTTCAAAACTTTTCAAATATTTTGTTTGGAAATTTCAGAAATTTTATGTCTATGATAAAAAATCCTTATAACGGCAATAAAAAATAGATATTATCCAAAGAAGATTTTAAGTGCTACAATAACTGTATTATTTCTAGATAGGAGGTTCTATTTTTGGATTGGTCCATTGTTGAACAATATCTACCACTATATCAAAAGGCATTCTTTCTAACCTTGCATATTGCAGTTTGGGGTATTCTGGGATCCTTTCTGCTCGGCTTAATCGTTAGTATCATCCGGCATTACCGCATCCCTGTTTTGGCGCAAGTAGCGACAGCCTATATTGAATTGTCACGCAATACGCCTCTTTTGATTCAACTCTTCTTTCTCTACTTCGGACTTCCCCGAATCGGGATTGTCCTATCTTCAGAAGTCTGTGCCACTTTAGGACTGGTCTTTTTAGGAGGCTCCTATATGGCAGAATCTTTCCGAAGTGGGCTGGAAGCCGTCAGTCAAACCCAGCAGGAGATTGGCCTAGCCATCGGTCTGACACCTGTACAGGTCTTTCGCTATGTGGTTCTTCCGCAAGCAACAGCGGTGGCACTCCCCTCCTTTAGCGCCAATGTCATTTTCCTCATCAAGGAAACCTCTGTTTTCTCAGCAGTAGCTTTGGCCGACCTCATGTACGTCGCCAAGGACTTGATTGGGCTCTACTATGAAACAGACATTGCGCTTGCTATGTTGGTAGTTGCTTACCTTATCATGTTGCTACCCATCTCACTGGTCTTTAGTTGGATAGAAAGGAGGCTCCGCCATGCAGGATTCGGGAATCCAAGTACTCTTTCAGGGAAATAATCTCCTGCGGATTTTACATGGATTGGGCGTTACGATTGGCATATCCATCCTGTCTGTCCTCTTATCCATGATATTCGGAACAGTCATGGGAATCATCATGACCTCCCATTCTAGAATCGTACGATTTTTGACACGATTGTATCTAGAATTTATCCGTATCATGCCCCAGCTGGTGTTGCTCTTCATCGTTTACTTTGGCTTAGCTCGAAACTTTAATATCAATATCTCAGGTGAGACTTCAGCTATTATCGTTTTTACCCTCTGGGGAACAGCTGAAATGGGAGACTTGGTACGTGGAGCCATCACTTCCCTCCCTAAGCATCAGTTTGAAAGTGGACAGGCGCTAGGTTTAACCAATGTTCAACTTTACTACCACATCATCATCCCGCAGGTCTTGAGAAGATTACTTCCACAAGCCATCAACCTTGTCACTCGGATGATTAAAACCACTTCCTTGGTTGTTTTGATTGGGGTTGTTGAGGTTACTAAGGTTGGACAACAAATCATCGATAGCAATCGCCTGACCATCCCAACTGCTTCCTTTTGGATTTATGGAACCATTCTGGTCTTGTATTTCGCAGTTTGCTTCCCTATTTCCAAACTATCCACTCACTTAGAAAAACATTGGAGGAACTAAATGTCTGAAACTATCTTAGAAATCAAGGAACTCAAAAAATCCTTCGGAGACAATCCCATCCTCCAAGGTCTATCCCTACAAATCAATAAAGGGGAAGTTGTCGTCATCCTAGGGCCATCTGGTTGTGGGAAAAGTACCCTCCTTCGTTGCCTCAATGGCTTAGAAAGTATTCAAGGTGGAGATATTCTTCTGGACGGTCAGTCTATCGTTGAAAATAAAAAAGATTTTCACCTAGTTCGCCAAAAGATTGGCATGGTCTTTCAAAGTTATGAACTCTTTCCCCATCTGGATGTCCTTCAAAACCTCATCCTAGGTCCTATCAAGGCTCAAGGAAGGGACAAGAAGGAAGTAACGGAAGAAGCTCTGCAACTACTGGAACGTGTTGGTTTGCTAGACAAACAACATAGCTTTGCGCGTCAATTATCTGGTGGACAGAAGCAACGGGTTGCAATTGTCCGTGCCCTCCTCATGCATCCAGAAATTATCCTCTTTGACGAAGTGACTGCTTCGCTAGATCCAGAAATGGTGCGTGAGGTGCTGGAACTTATCAATGATTTGGCCCAAGAAGGCCGTACCATGATTTTAGTAACCCACGAAATGCAGTTTGCTCAAGCTATTGCCGATCGGATTATCTTCCTCGACCAAGGGAAAATTGGTAAAGAAGGAACAGCTCAAGCCTTCTTTACCAATCCTCAAACTAAACGAGCTCAGGAATTTTTAAACGTCTTTGACTTTAGCCAATTTGGCTCATATCTATAAAGGAGATTCTTATGAAACTATTCAAACCACTCTTAACTGTTTTGGCACTTGCCTTTGCCCTTATCTTTGTCACAGCTTGTAGCTCAGGTGGAAATGCTGGTTCATCGTCTGGCAAAACTACTGCCAAGGCTCGCACAATCGATGAAATCAAAAAAAGCGGTGAACTGCGAATCGCCGTATTTGGAGATAAGAAACCGTTTGGTTACGTTGACAATGACGGTTCTTACCAAGGTTACGATATCGAACTTGGGAACCAACTGGCCCAAGACCTTGGTGTCAAGGTTAAATACGTTTCAGTCGACGCTGCTAACCGTGCGGAATACTTGATTTCAAACAAGGTGGATATTACCCTTGCCAACTTTACAGTGACTGATGAACGCAAGAAACAAGTTGATTTTGCCCTTCCATATATGAAAGTTTCACTTGGAGTCGTATCACCTAAGACTGGTCTCATTACAGACGTCAAACAACTTGAAGGTAAAACCTTGATTGTTACAAAAGGAACAACTGCTGAAACTTATTTTGAGAAAAATCACCCAGAAGTAAAACTCCAAAAATACGACCAATACAGTGACTCTTACCAAGCCCTTCTTGACGGACGTGGAGATGCCTTTTCAACTGACAATACGGAAGTCCTAGCTTGGGCGCTTGAAAATAAAGGATTTGAAGTCGGTATTACTTCCCTCGGTGATCCAGATACCATCGCAGCAGCAGTTCAAAAAGGCAACCAAGAATTGCTAGACTTTATTAATAAAGATATTGAAAAATTAGGTAAGGAAAACTTCTTCCACAAAGCCTATGAAAAAACACTCCACCCAACCTACGGTGACGCTGCTAAAGCAGATGACCTGGTTGTTGAAGGTGGAAAAGTTGACTAATACTCTTCGAAAATCTCTTCAAACCACG
Source organism: uncultured Streptococcus sp. (assembly GCA_963517545.1). GTDB lineage: Bacteria > Bacillota > Bacilli > Lactobacillales > Streptococcaceae > Streptococcus. Next base: position 19,440 of record CAUQGR010000012.1, read on the forward strand.
TCAGCTTTATCTACAACCTCAAAGCCGTGCTTTGAGCAACCTGCGGCTAGTTTGCTTTTTGATTTTCATTGAGTATAAGATACAATAACATCACAAAAAGAAATCAGGTAATCCTAGTGACTACCTGATTTTCTATGTTTTAGGCATTTTGCCAATTTTCTTGGTCTTCTTTAAAGCGTTTTAGAAGATCGAGTCCTTCTGGTGTGATATAGCCTTCTTCTTGGGCTAGATGGATAAGCTCGCTATAGTTTGAAAGTGTTACCAATTTCACGCCAGCATCCGCAAAGTTCTTATCTGCTTTTGGCAATTGGTAGCTGAAAATCGCTACTACTCCAAGCACATCTGCTCCTTCTCGTTTAGCGGCTGCTACGGCCTCGAGAACAGAACCACCAGTTGAAATGAGGTCTTCAACCACTACCATTTTTTGACCTTGAGCTACACGTCCTTCTATTTGGTTACCAGCTCCATGGTCTTTTGGTTTGCTTCGGATATAGGCAAAAGGTAGGTTCATCTTATCAGCAATAATAGCTCCATGTGGAATTCCTGCTGTTGCAGTTCCTGCAATCACTTCTACTTCTGGAAATTCTGTTTTAATAGCATCCACAAAACCATTTTCGATGAGAGTACGAGTCTCTGGATAGGCAAGTGTCACACGGTTATCCGTGTAAATTGGCGACTTGATACCAGATGCCCAAGTAAAAGGCTCCTCTGGTTTGAGGTAAACGGCTTGAATTTTCAAGAGGTGGCTAGCGATATCTTTAGCAAGTGTCATGGTATTCTCCTTTTATTTTTATAATCTAGTTCTTTAATTCCAGTCCTGTGTCCATTCATCCTTGATGGCATGATAAGCTGCAACAGGATCCTCAGCTTGGGTAATGGGACGTCCCACTACGATATAGTCACTACCGATTTGATAGGCATCTGCTGGCGTCATGACGCGTTTTTGATCTCCTACTGCAGCACCTGCAGGACGAATGCCCGGTGTCAGACAGATAAAATCTGGATTGGTAGCCTGTTTGATGACTTCCACTTCCTGAGCCGAGCAAACGACACCATCTAATCCCGCTTCAGCTGTTTTCTTAGCATAATGAATGACAGACTCTTGCAGGCTGGTTTGGATATTTTGAAACTCCTGCATCTGGGCTTCTGATGTTGAGGTCAGCTGAGTCACTGCAATCAATTTGGCTTGACTTCCAAGACCTTCACGCGCAGCCTTCATCATCTCCACGCCGCCAGCGGCATGAACATTAGTCATATCCACACCAAGCTGAGCCAAGACCTTCATAGCTGATTTGACTGTATTGGGAATGTCATGAAGTTTGAGATCCAAAAAGACACTGTGACCCAGATCTTTTAAGTAGGACACAATCTCAGGACCCGTTGCGTAATAAAGCTCCATCCCTACCTTTAAATAAAGGCTTTCTTCTGCTGGGAAAAGAGCTAAAAATTCCTTGACCGCCTCAAAACTAGGAAAATCAAGAGCAATAACTGGACGATGTTCTCGCATAGGTTTCTCCTTTTACCTTTGCTAGTGAGAGAGTCTGGGCAACAGAAGCCACGAAAAAAGGAACCTGCCAACAGCAAGGTTCCACGAAAAATGGGTAGTCTCCACCCTTTCACCGTCTAACCTTAGCTGCCTCTCTGGACTGCTTTAAAGGTTTTTTACTATTCTATTATTTCTACTAGCACTTGTCAAGTAAAAACATGGTCACTAAAGAGCTGATAGAAGAAAAGCTAAACCTAGCGACGCGATGAACGCTGACTTGTTTGATTTCTATTGCTCTCTTCCTCCAATTTTTTCTTCTCTTCTTCCAATTTATTCTGCTGTTCTTCCAGTCTTTTCTTCTCTTCCTCTTTTTGTTTCTTCTCAGCTTCCTTAGCCTCTTGTTTGGCTTTTTCCTCAGCCTCCATAATTAATTTATCCGCCACTGTGTAACTGTAAATTCCAGCTTCCATATCGACCACACTCGGTTCTGACAATTGAGGTTTAATCTTACTGTAGTAAGGTAATTTCTTACTCATTTCAGACAGGGGAACCAAGACTTCGTCCGAATCATTCATAGTCAATCGAATTAAATCGGAAGTCACCTTGCTTGGGGCTAGTTCCACCTTTTGGATAGCAGCCTTGAGTTCTGGGCTAATTTGAGCAAGTTCTGAGACAAAAGCCTTGATTTGTTCACTATCATTAAAGAGAACTGATAAATAAGTTTCTGGCAGACTGACCAGGCTCACAGAACTAGTCTCAAGCTGACCGCTGGAAAGAATAGGATAATGATTTTCACCAGAAACATAGTAGGCAACAATATCGTATTCCTTGACCTTGATAGTGAACTTAGTTGGAAATTGATAAACAAGCTGAGCTGATTCAACCCAATAGTTAGACTTAATCTGCTCTTCATATTTTGCCTTATCTAGCAGAAGATTAATCGTATAATCCGAATCCTGAATGCCCGAAGCCTGTCGAATATCATCAGCCGTAGTTTGCACCGTTCCCTCAACACGAATATCCTTCATGGTCGCATAAGGACTGAGCAAATAAGCAGAGACAATCAATAAAAGCAGACTTGGAAATAAAATCGTGAAGCCTCGTAAGATATGGAGGCCAGGAATCTTTGCTTTGGCTGCTTTTTCCTTTGGAGCCTTTTTAGCAAGCTTTTTATCCTGTTCCTCGCTCTCTTTAGACCCTGATTCTTCTATCTCTTCTTCCTCTTTGTCACCCTCTGAGGATTCTACTTTTTCTTCAGACTCGTCCTTAGCTGATTTTGGGTCTTTTGGATCAGATTCACTCTCCTGGTCCTCAGTTGCATCTGACTTTTCAGATTTCGAAGCCATTCGAGCTTGTCTTTCCTTTTCCTTCTCCTCAGCTAGGGCTGCCTCTTCTTCAGCCTTCTTTTTTAGATATTCTTGGTTTCGTTTCTGCCATTCTGATAACTCTTTAAATTCTTCGAGGATTTCTTTGCCCTCATTTTTCTTATCTTTTGACATTTACTTTCCTTATGATAAATCTTTTTTCAACAATTGATAAAAATCTGCTAGAGATTTCAATTCCTTGGAAGCCTTCATCTTAGCTTGGTAGTCTTCCTTGTGGCTTAGTAAATGAGAAATCTTCTCTTCCAAACTATCCAAGGTCAAATCGCTTTCTTGAAGCTCTTCTGCATAGCCTTTTTTTACAAAGTAAGTTGCATTTTCAATCTGGTCACCACGACTAGCTTCACGACCAAGTGGCACAATAACATGCAATTTTGCCATGGCCAAGAGCTCAAAAATCGTATTGGCACCACCACGTGTCACAACAATATCAGCCAATTCCATCAAGGGTTGATAGAGATTGGTCACATAGTCAACACGAAAGAGATTTTGGCTCAACTCGTTCAGGCTAGAATCTCCAGTTAGATTGATAATATTGTAGCGCTCTGTCAGTTCTTTCTTATGGTCTGTCACCAATTGGTTAAAGACACGAGCACCTGCAGAACCACCGACAAACAATACAGTTGGCAATTTAGGATTAAAGTGGGTTTGAATATCCACCAATTCATCCGGTTCTGGACCTTTTTGGTCTGAAACCTTGGTCACTGCTCCCACATGCTCGACCTTAGACAAACTCGAAGCTTGTTCAAAGGTTGAATACATCTTCGTCGCAAATTTATAGGCAATTTTATTGGCCAAGCCCATAGACAGGTCCGATTCGTGAATAAAGACAGGCACTCCTGACACACGCGCTGCGATAACAGGCGGTACTGAGACAAAGCCTCCCTTTGAAAAAAGAGCCTGTGGACGAATTCGTAACATGATAAAGAGCGATTGGACAATTCCCCAGCCAACTTTAAAGACATCCAGCATATTTTGCCAAGAGAAATAACGACGCAATTTTCCAGTCGCAATGGAATGGAAGGTGACATCTAGACCCGACTTGAGGATTTCTTGGTGTTCGATACCACGCTTGTCCCCGATATAGTGGACTTCCCAGCCATCTTCGATGAACTTGGGCATTAACAAAAGGTTGAGGGTCACGTGTCCAACCGTCCCCCCACCTGTAAAGACAATTTTTTTCATATTATTCCTTTAACTCCGCTACTGTGTCGATAAAGAGGTCGCCACGTACTTCAAAGTTAGCATACATATCCCAGCTGGCATTGGCTGGACTGAGAAGAACCACGTCTCCTTGAGTCGCAAGCTCGTAAGCCTTGCGGGTCGCATCTGCAATATCAGTCGCATCCACATAAGCGACACCAGCCTTATCCGCTGCCCGTTTGACACGCTCAGCAGACTGACCGAGGATGACCATCTTCTTGAGTCCAGTAATGTCTGGCACCAATTCGTCAAACTCATTACCACGGTCCAAACCACCTGCAATCAAGATGACCTTGCTGTTGTCAAATCCTGACAAGGCTTTTTGAGTCGCCAAGATATTGGTTGATTTGCTATCATTATAAAATTTGACACCCTTGATTTCATCCACAAATTGGAGACGGTGTTTGACACCACCGAAGGCAGAAAGAGTTTCTTTAATGGTTTGGTTGTCTACACCACGAAGCTTGGCTACAGCAATCGTCGCAAGGGCATTTTCTACATTGTGGCTACCTGGAACTCCGATTTCACTAGCTGCCATAACCACTTCACCACGGAAGTAGAGTTGACTATCTTCCAGATAAGCACCATCAACCTTTTCAAGCGTCGAGAATGGTACAACTGTAGCTTGTGTTTTAGTAGCTAATTCTTTTGCCAAGTCTTGGTTAAAGTTCAAGACAAGGAAATCAGCCTCTGTCATCTTGTTCTGGATATTCCACTTGGCTGCTACATATTCCTCAAAAGAACCATGATAATCGATATGAGTTGGTATGAGGTTGGTAATAACCGCAATCTCAGGATGGAATTCTTGAACGCCCATGAGTTGGAAAGAAGAAAGTTCCATGACAAGCGTGTCCTTGTCTGACGCAGTTTGGGCCACTTGACTGGCAGGAAAGCCGATATTTCCTGATAAAAGACCATGTTGCCCAGCAGCAGTCAAAACTTCCCCAATCATAGTCGTTGTGGTTGTCTTACCGTTCGAACCAGTGATACCAACAATCGGTGCTTCTGAAATCAAGTAAGCCAATTCCACCTCAGTCAAGACTGGAATTCCCTTGGCCAAAGCCTTTTCAATCATGGGATTGCTGTATGGGATGCCTGGATTTTTCACCATAAGGGCAAACTCTTCATCCAAGAGTTCCAAAGGATGACCACCTGTGATAACCTTGATCCCTTCTTCCAACAAACTTTGGGCAGCTGGATTGTCCTCAAAAGGTTTTCCGTCATTTACTGTCACAATGGCACCTAGCTTGTCCAACAAACGAGCTGCAGATTCACCAGACTTGGCCAAACCTAAAACAAGGACTTTCTTATTTTTAAATTGATCTATTACTTTCATGTCTCAAACTCCATTTCTACTCCTACTATTTTACCATTTTTATGGAAATAAAAAAGCCACAAAGTGTGTTTGTGACTCTTTCTTCTAACTGATACTCTTCGAAAATCAAATTCAAACCACGTCAGCTTCGCCTTGCCGTATATATGGTTACTGACTTCGTCAGTTTCATCTACAACCTCAAAGCAGTGCTTTGAGCAGCCTGCGGCTAGCTTCCTAGTTTGCTTTTTGATTTTCATTGAGTATGAATCTTGCTATATCATCTATGTGATAAATCGGTAACTCGAATTACTTGGTCCACTTGTTCCCAAATAAGAGGATTGTGGGTCGCAATAATAATGGTCCGATTCGGATTTTTTAAAGATTCTAGGATAGAAAGTAATTCCTCAGAGTTTTTGGGGTCTAGCGACGCAGTTGGTTCATCTGCGAGGATCAAAGGCGGATCCTTTAAAATTATCTTCGCTAGTGCAACACGTTGTGCTTCTCCTCCTGATAACTCAAATATAGGTTGCTTTAAATCCAAATAGGATAGGTTTACACGATTTAGAGCTTGTTTCATCAAAGAGATTTTCTCTTTTTCTTTCAACTTTTTACCAACTAAACCCAGATTGAGATTCTCTTTGACGGTTTGGCTTTCAATTAAGCCAAAATCTTGAAATAGGTATCCTAAGTAATCTCTAAAGAAAACAGAGGGCTTAATGTCTTTAAGAGAGGTGCCATCATAGATGATTTGCCCTTTGTCATATGGCTCTAATCGTCCAATCATATTCAAGAGTGTTGTCTTACCACAGCCACTTGTACCGATTAAGGCATAAATTTTCCCACCTTCAAAATGAAGATTCGTATCTGAAAATAGCTGACGGCTTCCAAACTTTTTAGATATATTCTTTAGTTCAATCATCCTATTTTCCTTTCATAATTGTCATAGAAACACGAGATTCTTTATGAGCTTGACGGTAAAGCGTCAAAACTGCACTAGCTAGAAAGACTAATAAAGTGAGTAAGCCAATTACCACATCCCGACTACGCCAAATAAAGAGGCTAGCACCAAATATAAAACTGGCAAATTGGCTAACCATATACTGAGCATGTGTTTCAAAAAATCGTAAACCTGAAATTCGTTTAATCAAGATATCTCTGCGGAATTGCTCGAAATATAGAAGATTGACAGAATAAAAGAGTAACAAGGAACTAGCTATCCCAACAATAGCTCCTAGGATTAAAGTTGCTGTTTCAGTTTGAACTTCATTATAACGAGTTAGATAAACACTTCTTCCTTCTTTAAGATAGGATACTTGCTCATAAATTCCAGCTTTCTTTAAGAGTTCTAGCCCACTCTCATATCCCTTGATAAAGAGTTGTTTTCCAGCATTGATAGACCAACTAGATTTGGAAATGATACTATCACCTGTAGATGTTGGAGTAAATACAACTAAAATCGGATCGGTTAAGTACTGGATGGATACTGGGCTTTCACCGTTATTATAAATAAATCTCTTTTCTCCAGTTGGAAGATAGCTAACAATCGCTCTCATTTCATACTCTAAAGGAGCGTTTTTATCCTCACTTGATTGTCCGTAATAGTTCAAACTCTCTTCAAAAACTTTCTTAAGTTCTGCTTCCTGTAAACGAAGAGATTCTGGTAATAAGAGTCCAAATTCCCCTTTTTGAAGATGGGCTAGTTTTTGTCTAGTCTCACCATTTACAGATACATTTTCCTTGTCCAAATAACTTGGACTGACATAGAGAACATTAGCATCTGGACTATAGGTATCCAGTGTCTCTCCGTTTTTATTTTTTCCTTGAGGATTTGCAAAATGAATGAGATTATCTTTTACAAATAGAGCCTGTTCTTCTTCGATTGCTTCCTTGGCAAAGGCATACCACTTATTCTGATTTTCTGTATCTTTTACTCTATCACCTAAGCCAAAGAAAATCTGGTAATAGTCTGCTCTGTCCTGCCATGCTTGTTTTGAAATTTCAAGTTCTTTCAATCGTTGGTAAGACGTCAAACCTGTCTTAACAGCGTAGCCTACTGTAAAAACAGCTACTAACTGACACAATAGGGTTAAAGCCATCAGGCGTTTAAGGGGTAATCTTCCCTTAATAACGGGAACTAATGCTTTATAACTCAAACTCATTAGATAAAGGAGCATTAGTAAAATTGAAATCCCCAATAAAAACAAAAGATAGAAACTAATCCCCAAACCATAGGTGGCTAACAAGATAGGATAAAACAAACCTTGACTAAAAAGAACGACTCCCCCACCTAGGAAGGAAAGGAGGGCTGATAGAAGGAGCCATTTGATATCAGTAGATAAAGAATGCCCCATGATGGATAAGAGAGTCTGACCAGAAAAGAGTTTTATACCTGCAGCTCTCATTTCCTTAATCCGAGTGATAATCACTAGAGCAAAGAAAGATAAGCCAAATATTGCTAAACTAATTAAAATAAGGGGAATTAGTAACATTCTAAAAGCAAGAGAATAGGGCGGTGTCTTTCGGTCAGGAATTGCTTTATAACCCAAATCTCCTAATTTATCGGCAAGCTTTTCTTTCGTCAAGGAGCCTGACAAAAGGAGATAACTATTTAGCGGATCACTACGTTCACGACTTTCTTGGCTAGCTTCTTGGAATTCTTTTGGTAAAGTTCCCTGACCATAAGTTGCATAAGTAAAGTGAGTCGTCCCATCCTTACTCGGCTCTACGATTCTTCTAGCTATTAAACTCTGTTCTGAGTTTACAAAATTCTCTAATTCCTTTTCAAATACCTCACGCGTCGGTTCCTGAGTATCTTTTTTGACACGAAGTAAGGAAACGGAATCATAGCTTGCAAATAAATATTGTGGCGCACGTAAGACAATAATCCAAGCAAGGAAGAAGCTGAGAAAAAAAGTTGATAGTAATATGAATAGTTTCTTCATAGTAGACTCCTTGTATAAGAGAATAACCCTATAGAAAAAGATTTTATCTTTTATAAATTCTTAGAATTATTTTCCTAGTTTAATCCATCACACCCTGAGCACCAAGACAACAATACTCTTCAAAAATCTCTTCAAACCGCGTCAACGTCGCCTTGGATTATATATGTGACTGACTTCGTCAGTCTTATCTACAACCTCAAAGCAGTGCTTTGAGCAACCTGCGGCTAGTTTCCTAGTTTGCTCTTTGATTCTCATTGAGTATAAATTTAATCCTTTCTTATTTTGAAAACGATTTCTTATAATTTAAGTATATCACTTTCTATCTAATCTATCAACATATTTTACTAAGATATTATCAGTAATGAAGTTTTACAACTTCCTAAAAAATATATGTTATTAACGAATTTTATTCAAGTTTTTCCCATTCATATTATCCAAGCAAAAGAGATGATGTTATAGTAAAAAAACAATTCAAACTAAACTATTGTAAAATTCCTACCAAAAAAAGAGAGCCGAAACTCTCTTTTTTATCTTCTTTTACTTTTTTTGACTGGCATGAGTGTGATGTCTCTCACACTAAAGTAAGCTAGGATTAACATGGCTATTGCTAGGAACATTTCTGTTGGTAATTGAAAAATTTTCAGAAAAGATAGAGCCAACAAAACCAAGAGTGCCACTAAAATACATACCATAGCGACAATATTGACTGTCCCTTTAATGCTTTCTGGTGTTGCAAATACATAGAGTAGGAGCAGTAAAATTCCTAGGACTAAATAGACCATCTTTCTCTCTTTCTAGCTCTTATTCAGCTGATTTTTTCTTCTTGTTAGCTTTCTCACGCTCTGCCTTGTTAAGGATTTGTTTACGCAAACGGATAGACTCAGGCGTTACTTCCATGTACTCATCGTCGTTCAAGAACTCAAGAGACTCTTCAAGTGTCAAGATACGAGGTGTCTTGATAACAGCTGTTTGGTCCTTAGTAGCTGAACGAACGTTGGTCATTTGTTTCGCCTTAGTGATGTTAACTGTCAAGTCATTTTCACGAGAGTTTTCACCGATGATCATTCCTTCGTAAACCTCAGTACCTGGGTTGACAAAGATCGTACCACGTTCTTCGATAGACATGATTGAGTAAGTTGTAGCCTTACCAGCATCGATAGAAACAAGGGCACCACGGTGACGTCCACCAATTTCACCTGGAATCAATGGCAAGTATTGGTCGAAGGTATGGTTCATGATACCGTAACCACGAGTCATTGACAAGAACTCAGTTGAGTAACCGATCAACCCACGCGCTGGAACAAGGAAGACCAAACGAGTTTGACCATTACCAGTTGAAATCATATCCAACATTTCACCCTTACGTTCAGAAAGGCTTTGGATAACAGACCCTTGGTATTCTTCTGGAGTGTCAATTTGTACACGCTCAAATGGCTCACATTTAACACCGTCGATTTCTTTTACGATAACTTCTGGACGAGATACTTGAAGTTCATATCCCTCACGACGCATTGTTTCGATAAGGATTGACAAGTGCAATTCTCCACGACCTGAAACTGTCCATTTATCTGGTGAATCAGTTGGGTCAACACGAAGGGAAACGTCTGTTTGCAATTCTGCCTGCAAGCGTTCTTCCACCTTACGAGAAGTTACCCATTTACCTTCTTTACCAGCAAATGGTGAGTTGTTAACCAAGAAAGTCATTTGAAGAGTTGGCTCATCGATATGTAAGATTGGAAGAGCTTCAATTGCGTCTGTCGGAGTAATGGTTTCCCCGACAAAGATGTCTTCCATACCTGAAACGGCAATCAAGTCACCAGCTTTAGCTTCTTGGATTTCACGACGTTCCAAACCAAAGAAACCGAAGAGTTTTGTAACACGGAAGTTTTTAGTTGTGCCGTCAAGTTTAGAAAGGGTAACTTGGTCCCCAACTTTAACAGTACCACGGAAGACACGACCGATACCGATACGTCCAACGAAGTCATTGTAGTCCAAAAGTGATACTTGGAACTGCAAAGGCTCATCTGAGTTGTCTACTGGAGCTGGGATATGGTCGATAATCGTGTCAAAGATTGGTGCCATAGTAGCTTCTTGGTCAGCTGGATCATCTGACAATGAAGAAGTTCCGTTGATCGCTGAAGCATACACCACTGGGAAATCAAGCTGGTCGTCATCTGCACCAAGCTCGATGAAAAGTTCCAAGACTTCGTCCACTACTTCAGCTGGACGAGCTGATGGTTTATCGATTTTGTTAACAACCACGATTGGGACAAGATCTTGTTCCAAGGCTTTTTTCAATACAAAACGAGTCTGTGGCATTGTTCCTTCGTAGGCATCTACGACCAAGACAACACCGTCAACCATTTTCATGATACGCTCAACTTCTCCACCGAAGTCCGCGTGTCCTGGTGTGTCCATGATGTTGATACGAGTTCCGTTGTAGGCAACGGCTGTATTTTTAGCAAGGATGGTAATTCCACGCTCTTTTTCGATATCGTTTGAGTCCATAGCACGCTCTGCCAATTCAGTACGTGCATCAAGCGTTTCTGATTGTTTCAATAATTCGTCAACGAGGGTTGTTTTACCGTGGTCAACGTGGGCGATAATCGCAATGTTACGGATATCTTCTCTTAATTTTGTCATGATTTCCTCTATAATATTCAAAATTTATTTTCTAACTGAACGATTATACCATATTTTCAAGTAAATAACATAATTCAAGCAAGTGTAAATGTTTTCACTCTGCTTTTCTTTTCACGTCAAGCCTTTTCAAAGCAAGCGACTTATGATAAGATAGGCACAGTATGCGTTTAGATAATTTATTAGCCCAAGAAAAAATCAGCCGAAAGGCCATGAAACAAGCCCTACTCAAAGGGGACATTCTCGTCGATGGTTGCCCAGCCCGCTCCCTAGCCCAAAATATCGATACAGGACTACAAAAACTCCTTTTTCAGGACCAAATCATTCAAGGCTATGAGCACACCTACCTTATGCTTCATAAACCTGTTGGTGTCGTGACAGCCAATAAAGACAGGGAACTTCCAACTGTCATGGACCTGCTGTCACCTGACATCCAGTCTGACAAGCTCTATGCCGTCGGCCGACTGGATCGAGATACGACGGGCCTCCTCCTCTTGACCGATAACGGTCCCTTGGGCTTTCAACTCCTCCATCCCCAGTATCATGTCGATAAGACTTATCAAGTTGAGGTCAATGGACTTCTAACACCTGACCATATCCAAGCATTTCAAAAGGGAGTTGTCTTTTTAGATGGCACTGTCTGTAAAGCTGCAAGACTAGAGATTCTATCTGCAAGTCCTTCCCACAGCCAAGCCTCTATCACCATTTCAGAAGGAAAATTTCATCAAATCAAGAAAATGTTCCTATCGGTTGGTGTTAAGGTGACATCCCTCAAACGAGTTCAGTTCGGTGAGTTTACATTAGACCCAGAACTAGCAGAAGGTCAATACCGTCCCTTAAACCAAGAGGAATTGAAAATCATTAAAAATCAATTAGAGAAAAGTGGATAAAAGAAAAAAGCTTTAAAAATAAAGCTTTTTTAATCTTCTTTAACTCATGTGTAAGATAATTCCAATAATCCAGTTTAGAGCAGAAAGAACAATGCCTACTATAGCTATAATTTTTTCTGTTTTATAATCAAGTCCAGATTCTTTTTGAAGTGAGTTAGCATACAATAAACTGGTAATACTTAAACCAATACCCCCCCACGAAAATAACAAACCAAGAATAATCGACAAGATACCCAGAAAAAGTGGATTTTTCTTCTTTTCTTTCATGTTCTAAGAACTCCTTAAATTTTATACAAATTAATTATGGTATAAAACAATAGCTTCATCCTATCATTCAACTGCTTTTGAAATAAGATTAGCTAGTCTTCACTTTCCCTTTCCAAGAATCCAATCCATAAGAAAGGATATAAATCTCAGAAAAACCTTGTTTTTTCAAATAAAGGGCTGCATTTGTCACACGTTGCGCACGTTGGTTTTCGTAAAGAAGGACAGTTTTATCTTTACGAAGGGCTGCAAGACTAGTTTTCAACTGACTTGAAGGAATATTGCGGGCACCAAGGATATGTTTTCTGTGGAATTCAGCTGGGTCGCGCAAATCAATCAATTGACCAGTACGAATCAAGGCTTCAAACTCCTCATTGTCCACAATTTTAGCCGCACGACGAATACGAAGATAGTTAAAGCCCATCCATGCCAACATTGCCAGTATAAGTACCCACAAAATCCAAGTAACCATTAGTTCTTTTCTCCATTTTTCTCAATATAATCCAATTCCACCTTGTGCTCTCTGCGAAGAACCGCTTCTGCTTCTAGATAGTCTAATTTGTCCATCAACCCTGCGTCATAAATCCGAGAGAGTTCCAACTTCATCAGTTCAATATCATATAAGCGTTTTCCCATGTAAACAATAATACCAAATCGTTTGAGGAATTGCTGCACATCATAGAATGTTTTCATAAGACTCATTCTAGCAAAATTTTGTGTTTTTTTCAAGAAGAGACTCACACACTCCCCCTGATTTTCCTATCTTCTTTGGCGATTCTGACGCAAGTGTGGTACAATAAAAACATGAGAATTCAACAATTACACTATATTATCAAAATCGTCGAAACTGGCTCCATGAATGAGGCAGCCAAGCAACTCTTTATCACTCAACCTAGTCTTTCCAACGCAGTAAGAGATTTGGAAAATGAAATGGGCATTGAAATCTTTATCCGCAATCCCAAGGGGATCACCTTGACCCGTGATGGGATGGAGTTTCTCTCTTATGCCCGTCAGGTTGTCGAGCAAACTCAGCTTCTAGAGGAACGTTATAAAAATCCTGTCGCCCACCGTGAACTTTTTAGCGTTTCATCCCAGCACTATGCCTTTGTGGTCAATGCATTTGTCTCTCTGCTCAAGAAAAGTGATATGGAGAAATACGAGCTCTTCCTTCGTGAAACTCGGACTTGGGAGATTATCGACGACGTCAAGAACTTCCGTAGTGAGGTCGGTGTCCTATTTTTGAACAGCTACAATCGTGATGTTTTAACCAAGATGCTGGATGACAACCACCTGCTGGCTCACCATCTCTTCACAGCCCAACCCCATATCTTTGTCAGCAAGACCAACCCTCTGGCAAAGAAAGACAAGGTCAAACTGTCTGATTTGGAGAATTTCCCTTACCTCAGCTATGACCAAGGGACGCACAACTCCTTCTACTTTTCAGAAGAAATTCTTTCCCAAGAACACCACAAGAAATCTATCGTAGTCAGCGACCGTGCTACCCTCTTTAATCTCTTGATTGGTTTGGATGGATATACCATCGCAACAGGAATTTTGAACAGCAATCTCAACGGAGACAACATCGTTTCTATCCCACTGGACATTAACGACCCAATTGAGCTGGTCTATATCCAGCATGAAAAAACCAGCCTCTCTAAGATGGGCGAACGCTTTATCGACTATCTACTAGAAGAAGTCCAGTTTGATAGTTGAGAAATAATAAGAACCAATATGTAGGCTAGCAACAACCTGCACATTGGTTCTTTTTACTTATAATTAAAAGTCTCCCCTGCCAGCTTATCAGCTAGCTTGGGAAAGAGAGTATAAAACTTATGGGCTAGGTTCAACAACATCGGGAGATTGAGTTCTCGTTTGTTTTTTCCTATAATCTTGACAATCTTTTTAGCCACTGCATCTGGCTCTAGCAGGAAACGGTCAACAGATTTGAGATAGGTGCCATCTGGGTCGGCTTGGTCAAAAAATCCTGTACGGATTGGTCCTGGATTGACTGTTGTCACATAGACTCCATAGGGCATAAGTTCGAGACGTAACGCATTTGAAAAGCCAATGGCCGCAAACTTGGTCGCTGAGTAGAGACTGGACTTGCCAGTAGCGATTAAACCTGCCATGCTGACGATATTGATGATATGGCCTTTTCGACTTTCCTTCATTCGAGCCGCAAGGCGACGAGACAGATTCATCAGGGCAAAGGTATTGACCTCAAACATCTGGTGAATATCTTGGTCAGAAATCTGGTCAAATTCCTCAAAAATCCCGTAACCAGCGTTGTTTATCAAGACATCAATCTTGCCATAGCGGAGATAGAGGTCAGTTACCAGAGATTCTAAGGCTAAGTCATCGGTAATATCAATTTCAATCAATTCTGCTTGTAGATGATTTCCATATAGCTCCGACATTTTTTCCTTATTTCTACCAAGCAAGATGAGTTGGTCATTTGGCAGGAGTTTGACCATTTCTTGGGCTAGGCCACCGCTAGCTCCAGTAATGAGAATAGTAGGCATACTGTTCCTTTCTCAATCTTTTAGATTTCCACTTCTTCCAAGTCTTTGACCACATGGACATTTTCAAAGACACTAGCAGCGTCTTTTTTGAGTTTGCTGATATCTTTTGAGAGGAAGCGAGCACTGATATGATTGAGCAAGAGGCGTTTAGCACCTGCTTCTACTGCTACTTGTGCAGCTTGCATATTAGTTGAGTGGCCATGGTTACGAGCAATTATTTCATCGCCCTTGCCATAAGTCGATTCATGAACCAGGACATCAGCATTGACAGCCAGACGCACACTGGCACTAGTTTTACGAGTATCACCAAGAATAGTGATAATTTTACCTGGACGTGGCGCTGAGATATAGTCTACTGCCTTTATTTCAGTACCATCTTCGAGAACAACGTCCTGACCGTTTTTAATTTTTCCAAAAAGTGGGCCAAATGGGACACCAGCAGACTTGAGTTTTTCAGCATCCAGCGTTCCTTCCAAGTCCTTTTGAATGACACGATAGCCAACGCAGAAAATAGTATGATCCAGCTCCTCTGCATACACAGTGAATTTATCGGTTTCAAGGATTTTACCTAGAGAATCTTGGTCAAACTCATGAAAATGAATACGGTAAGGCAGACGAGAACCTGACACACGAAGACTGGTTAAGACAAAGGACTTGATTCCTTGCGGGCCATAGATTTCCAAATCTGTCTGCTCTTCATTGGCCTGAAAGGCACGACTAGAAAGGAAACCTGGCAAGCCAAAGATGTGGTCTCCATGTAGGTGGGTGATAAAGATTTTGCTGACCTTACGTGGTCGAATTGTGGTTTCCAGAATGCGATTTTGCGTACCTTCTCCACAGTCAAAGAGCCAGACTTCGTTAATCTCGTCCAAGAGTTTCAGGGCGAGACTTGAAACATTGCGGGCTTTAGAGGGCTGACCAGCCCCCGTTCCTAAAAATTGAATATCCATTCGATACTTTCTAATTAATCAATATATAACATGGCTGTGCGGTTTTCCGATCGGAAATAGCGCTTGCCAGAAAAAGCAGTGGCTTCTTGTAATAACTCCTCTTGGCTGTAACCTTTAAGACATTTACGACCATCAGCCAAGCTTTCCAAATCAGTCAAAGCCGTGAGACTCTCCACGCTAACAACTTCCTCGTCCCCGACAGCCTTCATATAAATCTTGCCAGACTCCTCAAAGACTAGTTGATGGGGGAAAATTTGTGCAATCTCAAAGAGCAAGTCTTCTGAAATAACCTCTTCATTTTCAGAGAAAATTCGACCCAGTCCCTCACTTTCATAACAAAAACCAAAGGATTTACCAGACAGGTTTAGGCGAATAAAGGGCTTGTTTTCTAAGGTGAAACTTGGCTCAGTATTGTAAAGATTCAGTTCCTGACTGAGTTCCGCAAAATAATCGGTTGCAGCTTGAGGACTCTTTTTTTGGTAAAGTTCTGCAAAGTAAGCATTGACCACGCTAGGCGGAGGAGTGATCAGTGCCAACTGCTCTTGCTCTGTTTTACCAGCTAGAAGTTGATCCAGATAGACCTTATCCAGACTTGTATAGCCCCCATATTTTAGAGCCAACGTTTTAATATCAGTCATAAAATTCCTCTAACCTCCATTTATTTTTCTCGGAAATGTAGCCTGTAATGACTTCCCCATCTTCCTGATAATCACGTTCTTCCAGAATCGCAACACTTTCTAAATCATGAATCTTATAGGACTTTGAAAAAGGCACGCGCAGGGTAAAAGATTCAAAAATATCCTTGATTTTCTCTAAAAATAGTGCCTGCAAGTTCTCACGACTATCCTCAGACTTGGCAGAAATGAGGGCATAAGGCGTTTGGGTAGGCGTGAAATCCTCCACCAAATCCGCTTTATTATAGAGGGTCAGGCGAGGAATATCTTCCATGTCCAGGTCTTTCATGATGGACAGGACTGTTTTTTCATGTCCCTCATGATAAGGATTGCTGGCATCGATAACATGAACCAGAAGGTCTACATGCTTGCTTTCCTCCAAGGTTGACTTGAAACTGGATACCAACTCTGTCGGCAAATCTTGGATAAAGCCAACTGTATCTGTCAATGTTACTTGGAGATTGCCCCCAAGATGGATACTCTTAGTCGTCGCATCCAGAGTCGCAAAGAGCTCGTCAGCCTCATACTGGGTCTTACTGGTCAAGGTGTTCATGATAGTTGACTTCCCAGCATTGGTGTAACCAATCAAACCAATCTTAAAGGTGCTTGACTCCAAACGTTTTTCTCTGACAGTCGCCCGATTTTTCTCAACCACCTTGAGCTGGCGCTCGATATCTGTGATTTGGTTGCGAACGCTACGACGGTTCAGCTCCAGCTGGCTTTCACCAGGTCCACGGGAACCAATTCCCCCTGCCTGACGGCTGAGCATAATTCCCTGACCAACCAAGCGAGGCAAGAGATATTTGAGCTGGGCTAGGTGGACTTGGAGCTTCCCTTCATGGCTTCGAGCTCGCATGGCAAAGATATCCAAAATCAACTGCATACGGTCAATGACCTTAACACCCAGAACTTCTTCTAGATTGACATTTTGCCTTGGGGTCAAACGGTTGTTGACAATGACAGTGGTGATTTCTTCTGCATCCACCATGAGCGCAATTTCTTCTAACTTACCAGAGCCGACGAAGGTCTTGGAATCATATTTTTCACGTTTTTGTCTGTAGCTATCTACAACGACTGCCCCAGCTGTCTTAGCTAGGCTGGCCAATTCTTCCATGGAGAGGTCAAAATTGTCCATGCCCTGCAATTCCACACCAATGAGCAGGACTCGCTCCTCTTTTTTCTCCGTATCAATCATCTAAAAACTCCTCTATCTGGCTTAAAATGCGGTCTTGCACACCAGCTTCTCCAATCTGATAAAAGGTCACCTGCATGCGATTACGGAACCAGGTCAACTGACGCTTGGCAAAACGACGGGTCGCCTGTTTGAGATTCTCACTAGCTTCCTCCAAGGTCTGATCTCCACGGAAATACGGAAAGAGTTCCTTGTAACCAATCCCTTTGGCAGCCTGCACATCAGGGTAATGGTCATAAAGCCACTTGGCCTCATCCAAAAGCCCAGCCTCAAACATCAAATCCACTCGGTGGTTGATACGTTCATAAAGCTGACTACGCTCATCATCCAAGCAGATAATCAGCGGTTCATACAAGGTCTCTTGATTTTCCAAATCCTGACCAAAATGGGCTATCTCCAAGGCACGCATAGCACGACGACGATTAAACTGGGGAATTTCAAGGCCTGATTGCTCCACCAAATGGGCTAATTCCTCATCTGAATATGGCTCCAAACTAGCTCGATAAGCTAAAATCTCCTCATGAGGAGTCTCCCCACCTAGATGGTATCCTTCAAGTAAACTCTGGATGTAAAGCCCAGTTCCCCCAGCAATAATAGCTAGCTTGCCACGGCTGTGAATATCCTCAATCGCCATCTTAGCTTCTGAAACAAAATCAAAAGCCGAGTAAGACTCGGTTACCTCTCTAACATCGATTAAATGATGGGGAACAGCCGCCTGCTCCTCTGGACTAGCCTTAGCCGTCCCAATATCTAGTCCTCGGTAAACCTGCTGACTATCGCCACTCACAACTTCCCCACCAAAGTGCTTGGCCACTTCAATGGCAAGGGCTGTTTTTCCAACAGCAGTCGGTCCAACAATCACAATTATTTTTGTTTTCATCTTTTTTCCTTGAAAAATTCCCATTTTTTCGTTACTATTATTATAACACAAAAAGGTCAGTCAGAAAAATGTGACCTCTTGAGGAGGCTGGCTGATTGAGAATATAAAGGAGGAAGACTCATGGCTAAAGGATTCGCTAAAGGTCTTGTAACAGGTGTCGCAGGAACTGTCGCTGCCGTTGCAGGTGCAGTATACGCGTTTAAAAAGAAAGTGATTGAACCAGAAGAGCAAAAAGCAGCTTTCATCGAAGAAAACCGTAAAAAAGCAGCTCGTCGCCGCGTATCACGTTAAGAAACAAAAGAAGTTGGGATTCATTGTCTCAACTTCTTTTTTCTATTCTTTTAAATAGCTAGGTCAAACTTCAACTGTGGCTTGACAGGGTCATAATCCACCAACTCAAAATCTTCTGCTTTGATATTAAAGAAATTGGTCTTATCTGGCACATTCAAGACCAAACGTGGTTGGCAATTTGACGGCTCACGACGAAGCAATTCCTGAGCTTGTTCAAATTGATTGTCATAGATATGGAGGTTGTTGATAAAGTAGAAGAACTTCCCAACCTTCCAGCCAAAATGCTTGGCAATCATCATTTGAAGAGCCACGTACTGCATAGCATTGATGTGGTGGGCCACCAGCATATCGTTAGAACGCTGGGTCAAAGTTGCATCCAGATAGATTTCTCCATCAACACGACGAACATCAAACATGGTCTGAAAGGCGCATGGGAGCAACCCATCTGTTTCTTCGAAAGCTTGGTAATCCCAGAGCGAAATGATATTACGGCGGTTCCAAGGGTTGGCTTCCAACTGTTTGAGAAGCTTATTGATGATATCGTGTTTCTTAACAACGGCACCATAGCGCTCACCAATGGTTCCTGTATCTCCCACTTCCCAGTCATTCCAGTAGTGAACATTGTACTTGTCATTAAGCACTTCTAGGCTATTTGACTGGTCTTGGTAGATCCAGAGAACTTCTTTGATGGCGGATTTGATGGCAATAGGACGCAAGGTTGTAATGGGGAATTCCCCCTTTGCCAAGTCATACTCGGCAAAGGCACCGGTTATGTACTTGGAGTTAGCCACGGTCCCATCCTTGTACTTAGGACGGGCCTGCTCAGAAAAGACACCGTCTTTGAGGATTCGTTCAATATTTTCTTTAAAAATCGTATCTGCTTTTGTCATTTACTCTCACCTCATTTATTGTCCTAACTAGTATAGCATAAAAAAGAAAAGAGGAACATTACTAACTCGGCTCTATAATATTTGTAGTGGGTAAATCCCCTATAGATATTATGGAGCCTAT
>CAUQGR010000013.1:0-33320 GCA_963517545.1 uncultured Streptococcus sp.
ACAGCCACAGCAAAACATGGCAACAGTGACGCCAGTGATTCATCAGCCGCTGTCAACTTACCAGCCAAAGAAGCAACACCAGTAGCACCGACGGTGACAGCGAATGAATCGAACGCCAATGTGACAGTAACACCAAGTGCTAATGCAGACCATGTAGAGATTAGCATTGGAACTGATAAAGTTGTCGCAACGAAAACAGGCACAACATGGACGTTATCACCAGCAAAAGCAGGAGTCAGCATTGATGGAGCAAGTGGTATTGTTACCATTTCTCATAATGCGGCAGCAGCAGGCACGTCAATCACAGCCACAGCAAAACATGGCAACAGTGACGCCAGTGATTCATCAGCCGCTGTCAACTTACCAGCTAGACGATATTATCCAATTCCCGATTCATATAACGCAACACCTCGACCTTCTACCCCTACTCAGCCAGACCAAGGAGGCACAGAGACTCCAACAACTCCATCTGAGCCAGTTCCACAACCGTCTCAACCAACTGCTCCGAGTCAACCTGCAAGTCCTGCTCCAGCTCCAAGTTCAGATCAGACTCAAGCTCCTAGAGCGGCAGCAAGTCCTTCAGCTAGCTCAACGAGCACGCAAGCTCCAGCTCAAGAGCAAGTTGACAAGTCTGAACTTCGTTCCTTGAGTCAA
Source organism: uncultured Streptococcus sp. (assembly GCA_963517545.1). Lineage (GTDB taxonomy): Bacteria > Bacillota > Bacilli > Lactobacillales > Streptococcaceae > Streptococcus. Next base: position 655 of record CAUQGR010000013.1, read on the forward strand.
GAGTTAGACCAACGCTTGAAAGCTTTGGCAACAGTATCTGATCCGAAAATCGATGCAGCCAAGGCGGTTCTCCTAGATGCTCAAAAAGCTCTGGAAGATAGTGCCTTGACAGAGCAAGGTCTGCGTACTGCAGTAGAGTCTGTGAAGGCTGCCTTGGACTCTCTCAAAGATGTGAAAGCAAATGCTAGCGATAGCAAGCCTACACAGGACAAGAAAGATGCTAAGAAAGGAACGGAGGATAGTAAGGATTCAGATAAGATGACTGAAACAAACTCAGTTCCAGCAGGAGTGATTGTGGTCAGTCTACTTGCTCTCCTAGGCGTGATTGCCTTCTGGTTGGTTCGTCGTAAGAAAGGGTCAGAAATCCAGCAATTAAGCACGGAATTGACCAAGGTTCTCGGACAGCTAGATGCAGAAAAAGCGGATAAAAAAGTCCTTTCCAAAGCCCAAAAACTTCTCCAAGAAACCCTTGATTTCGTGAAAGAAGAAAATGGCTCAGCAGAGACAGAAGCTAAACTAGTAGAGGAGCTTAAAGCAACCCTTGCCAAACTCAAGTAAAACATGATTTATGAAATGTCAGACCTAAAAGACATTTTCGTTCACAAAAGCAGCGACGAGTAACCCTTGTCGTTGCTTTTTGGATATTTGTTAAATGATGTTGTTATCGCGCAAGTGTTCCTTATTTCGTTTAAAATGATATAGTTTGAACTTTCTTTTCCGAATAAATAGATAGAAGCATCAAATCTAGTAAACCTAGATTAAAAAATGTGCTATAATGAAAGGAGGAAAAGGATGATTCTAAGACATCCGGGCATCAGCCCAACTAATGACTTGGTTGCTAAGAAAATTTTCAGCAACCCAGAAATCACTTGTCAATTTATTCGCGATATGCTGGACTTACCAGCCAAAAATGTGACCATTTTGGAGGGAAGTAACATTCATGTCTTGCCTTCCCTGCCCTACTCGGCACAGGATTTCTATACCAGTATTGATGTCTTAGCTGAGTTGGACAATGGAACCCAAGTTATCATTGAGATTCAAGTCCATCATCAGAATTTTTTCATCAATCGCCTATGGGCTTATCTATGTAGTCAGGTCAATCAAAATCTTGAAAAAATTCGCCAACGTGAAGGTGATACCCACCAGAGTTACAAACATATCGCACCAGTCTATGCCATTGCCATTGTGGATAGTAATTACTTCTCAGATGATTTGGCTTTCCACAGTTTTAGTATGCGAGAGGATACGACAGGTGAGATATTAACTATCACAAACAATGGTCAAGAAAACCATTTAGTTAAGATGGCGTTCTTGGAATTAAGAAAGTACAGAGAAACCAGCAAAGACGAGGTTCGCAAGCCCTGGTTAGAGTTTTTCAGCAACAAGCCCTTTACTCAAGAACCCGAGCGAGCCATCAGCCAAGCAGATCAACTGCTGGACTACAAGAGCTGGTCCGAGGAGGACAGGAAAATGTTTAGTCAACTACGTATGCGAGAAGAACAGGCATTGTTAGCACAGGACTATGCCTTGGAACAAGCTGAAGAAAAAGGGTTGGAACGTGGTCGTGCAGAGGGGATTGAACAAGGCATAGAAAAAGGTTTAGAACGTGGGCGAGCTGAAGGCATTGAAGAGGGATTAAAAGTAGGTTTAGTAAATCTAGTCCGCCAAGGTTTGCTGACCCCTGAGGTTGCCAGCCAGCAATTAGGTATGTCGGTTGTTGAGTTTGAGGCGCTATTGGAAGTGATTTAATCGATTTAATATATTGGTATAATCTTAAGAAACACGGGTTTGGACTGGTATTTGTATACTCAATAAAAATCAAATAGCAAATTAGAAAGCTAGTCGTAGGTTTCTCAAACCCCAGCTTTGAGGTTACAGATAAAACTGACGAAGTCAGCTCAAACCCCAGTTTTGAGGTTGTAGATAGAACTGACGAAGTAAGTAATATATAGACACGACAAGGCAAGGGTGATGTAGTTTGAAGAAATTTTAGAAGAGTATAGTAAAATGAAATAAAAACTGAACAAATTAGTTGAGAAATTCAAACCAATTTTTAACAATGTTTCAGAAACAACAGTACTCTATTCCAACTTCAATCCACTATATTGAAATCTAATATAAGACCTGTACTAGGTAAATAAAAATCTCTATACTATCTGAAAGTGAAGATTACTCACTGTGAGATAGTATAGAGTCTTTTTGTTGTGTTAAATTATCCTACCCATTCACCATTGTCATTGACACGGTAGCCGTCAGGGGTCGTTGTATTGATTGCTAGGACGCCAGAGCTATAGGTATAATACCATTTGCCGGATACCTTCATCCAGCCTGTTTTCATAGCACCTGAGCTATCAAGGTAGTACCAGCTACCATTATCTTTGAGCCAACCAGTCTTCATAGCGCCTGAACCGTCGAGATAGTACCAGCTACCGTCTTTCACCCAGCCTGTTTGCATCCAACCAGAGTTGTCAAAGCGATACCAAGTTCTATTTATTTTTTCCCATCCATTACTCGTGTATGAGCCGTCATTGTGTTTAAACCACCAACGTCCGTTTGATTGAATCCAACTTCCGAAGTATTGGGAATGATTGAACCCATTTTTCTGACTTGAATTTGTATTTTCATTTTTGGTTTTATGATTTCCGATAGCATTCAAGTCTTTGTCAAAAAGATTTGCCTTAGTCGCAAATGTTTGAGTCTGAGAAGAATTTGCTTCTGTATATTGAATGGCCTTTCCATAACCACCAGCTAATTCTTCAGAGCCACCAGATGCTGTTCCGAAACTTTGTGCAACAGTAATCCATCCATTTTGAGTGACAGGGTTTTCAAAGGCTGCCAACCCCATATAGGTCAATTTTGGGTTAATTAAGGATTCGTAGTGTCCGATTTGACCAGAGACACTTACCCCACTACGAGATTTGACGTAATCTGCTTTTTCCTCATACCATTGATTAATAGCTGTCATAAATCCGTCATAGTTCCAAGCCAAATTTTCTGAAAGGGAGAAATTTCCTGTAGGCCAAGCGCTCCAAATGTTCTTACTAGACAAGCGTGTGTGATTAATGGTGATCGAAGCTTCTGCTGCACGAACAAAGGCAGTTTTTTCTAGTGCAGTTGACCATTTGATAGGAACATAGCTAGTAACTAGACCTTCGTCTGCTGCCTCTTTTCGAATGGCATTGATACGGTCTAAGATAGCCTGTTTATCTGGCGTTAAGAAAGTCCCTTCAATCCCAACTAGAGTAGTACCAGAAGAAGCACTAGTGACCTCAGAGTTTAAGATATGGTAGGATTGACCATTGATTGCTTGAGTGGAAACCAGCCTATCATTAGCGGCTACTGATTGTGATGTAAGAGTTCCAGTTCCTAACAAGGAAAGTACTAAAACTGTAGCAAGTGTGAACTTTTTAGTTTTATTGTTCATTTTGTGTCCTCCTATTTTTATTATAACATCTCTACTGGGCAGAGTAAACTAAAATTTGGTATAGCTAGGGACTAGATTTGTTTTAAATTTAGATGTTTGCAAACATTTTTCTTAAATTTGGTGTATAATATAAAGGGATGCTTTCGATGAAATCTATTAGATTTGTTCGATAACTATCTGAAGCGAGATTAGGTGTTCAGAAATTGAATTTTTAAGGTTCCAACTTAGCCATACTTTTTAGGTTTCACATCTTTAAATAAGCTAAACACTCCATAATATCATATAAATTATAGCTTAGAGGATGTAGAACAACTCTTCCTTCATCAAGGAAGTCAAATAACTCAATAACACAGGGATTCCATTCCCCTAGAAAGGTTACATAAATGAAATCATATAAGAAATTTACGATTCTTGCTCTAGCTCTTCTTGGATTTATTAGCCAAACAGTTTTAGCTAATGATGCTAGTCATCCTACGAATAACTCTATCGGTAGTTCAACTACTAGCTCTGCAAGTGATTCTCAAGCAGCTACAGAAAACCAGCCAACGACTCCTAGTTCGAGTGAGCAGGAGACAAAGCCAACTCTTCCTACTGAGTCTAAGCTACAAACTGGTTGGGTAAAAGAAGATGGGAAGTGGACTTATTATAGTCAAACGGGTGTCAAATTTACAGATACTCTTTATGAGGGCTACCTATTTGATAAGAATGGTTACTTACTTGAAAATAGCTGGTATCAGATGGCTAACAAGTGGTACTACGCCAATGGTTCAGGAAAATATCTGTCCAACCAATGGAGTCAAATCAATGGTAAATGGTATGCATTTGATCAAAATGGTGTCATGATGGCTAATAGCTGGAAGGGAAATTATTACCTGAAATCCAGTGGGGCTATGGCAGATAAAGAATGGGTGTACGATCCTAACTACTCTAGCTGGTTCTATCTCAAGTCAGGTGGACACTATGCTGAGAAGCAATGGATTGGCTCTTACTATCTAAAATCTGGTGGCTACATGGCTCACAAAGAGTGGCTTTATGATCAAGATTACAAAGCTTGGTATTATCTTAAAGAAGATGGCGTTTATGTCACTGGAACTTATACTATTAATGGAAGCAGCCATTTTTTCAAAGATAATGGTAAATGGGTTCAAGAACTTCCAAAAGGATTTGAAAAGGGGCACTATAGTAAAACTATCTTCCTAGATCCTGGGCATGGTGGACGTGATTCGGGCGCTTACTATTATGGAATAGCTGAAAAAGATTTGAACTTACAGGTCTCTCGTAAATTAAGGAAACGTTTAGAGGAACTGGGCTATACAGTTCTCACATCTCGAGATAGTGATGTGGATGTTGACTTTGTGACAGAGCGTTCTCGTATGGTAAATAAGACGAATGCAGACTTCTTTATTAGTATTCATTTTAACGCCACTGGGAATGACACAACACTGAATCTAGGAATACAGACTTATTCTTATAAGGAAGATGCAGGTTACCCGAGCAAGATTAATCAGTACTGGCATAATAATCCAGATCGTATAAGTGAAAGTAATCGTTTGGCCACAGATCTTCATTCATCTCTCTTGGCTGAGACAGGAGCTAGAGATGCTGGACTTTTGCAAGCCACCTTCGCTGTTCTTCGTGAGACTGCGAAACCTGCTGTGTTGTTAGAGTTGGGTTATATGGATAATTCAGAAGAAAACCAACGAATCCGTAGTGAACAATACCAAGATAAGTTAGTTGAAGGCATTATTAAAGGAATTCAAAAATATTACGCTGGAAATTAAGAAACTAGATCAAACTAAGCTTTGGAGATTTTCCTAGGCTTAGTTTTTTGCATTTGTAATGCTATTCATAACATTAAATTGTCTGAAAATTTATTGAAAAATGAGTGAAAACATGGTATAATGAAACGTAAAATTAATTCAGGTTTCCTGAATCGATAGGAGTATACAATGAAAAAACTAGGTTTTGTCCTTTTATCTTCAGCCTTGCTATTGACAGCTTGTGCTGTTAGGTTTGAAAAATCAACAGAGACAAATAATTCTTCTAAGGTAACAGCCTTGTCTGAGGACAAGCAAAAAATGCTTGATAAGGCCACTGCCGAATATAAGACTTTTGTACAAGAGCAAATCGATAAGCTATTGACAGATACGGAAGGCTTTGTCAAATTGTTGAAAGAAGGTAAGTTAGAAGAAGCTAAGAAGGTTTATCCACTGATTCGTATGTCCTATGAGCGTTCAGAACCAATTGCCGAGAGTTTTGGTGAATCGGATGTCAAGATTGACTTCCGTTTGGCAGACTATATGGACGAAAACAAGACAGAAGAAGGTTGGTCAGGTTTCCACCGTATCGAGCGTATCCTTTGGGAAGACAATACAACTAAAGGAACTGAAAGCTATGGCGATCAGTTGGTAAATGATATCAAGGAATTGAAAGCCAAGATTGCAACTGTAGATGTGGACTACAAGGTTATGCTGACTGGAGCAGTTGACTTGCTTAACGAAGTGGCAACAAGCAAGATTACAGGGGAAGAGGAAATTTATTCTCACACAGACCTGTATGACTTCCGTGCCAATATCGAAGGTGCTGAGAAGATTTTCCAACTTTTTAAACCTTTACTTGAAAAATCAGACGCTAATCTAGTTAAAGAATTAGAAGCAGACTTCAAGTCTGTCAATGATTTGTTGGACAAACACATGACCGACAAGGAACATTACAAACTCTATACTGATTTGACAAAAGAAGATACCAAAGAATTGTCAGAAGCTGTGACAAAACTTGGTGAACCTCTATCACAAATGGGTAAATTTCTTAGTGGAGAATAAGAGTCATGACTGAAAAAGACGAAAAGTTTTTTGAGAAGAAAATGGACCGTCGAGAATTTCTAAAAAAGCAGGGATTGGAGGGGCTGGTTTAGCGCTAGGACTCTCTGGTGCTTCTGCTTTTTTCGCACCTAAGCTAGGAAGTCAGGAAAAAATCTCGTACGGAAATGAAAAAATTGCTTTTTATGGCAAGCATCAAGCTGGGATTAGTACGCCCATGCAAAAGAATATCTATTTTGTTGTCTTGGATTTGCATATGACGGATAAGGATAAGATTATCCAGCTATTCAAAGATTGGACGGATTATAGTGCCAAGTTGGTTGAGGGGGAACTGGTCAAAAAAGATGGCCAGAATGCTCTCTTGCCTCCGAGCGATACCGGTGAAACAGTCGGGCTCAACCCTCATCGTTTGACGCTGACTTTTGGTGTTTCTGCAAGTTTCTTGAAAAAGATGAACTTGGAAAATAAGCGTCCTCAAGTGTTCAGGGATTTACCGCCTTTTCCTAAAGAGCAATTGCGTGAAAAATATACTGGTGGGGATATTGTCATCCAGGCTTGTGCAGATGATGAGCAGGTTGCCTTTCACGCTATTCGCAATCTCATCCGTAAGGGGAGAAATGCAGTGACCCTCCGTTGGAGTCAGTCTGGTTTTGCAGCTATCGGTGATCGAATGGAGACACCGCGTAATCTCTTTGGTTTTAAAGATGGAACAGCAAATCCAACCAAGGAGCAAGACTTTGACCGCGTTATCTGGGCTGATAGTAAGGATTGGATGGAAAATGGTTCATATATGGCAGTTCGTAGGATTCAGATGTTTTTAGAGACCTGGGATCGCACTAGTCTCGAAGAACAAGAAAATACATTTGGCCGTTATAAGGAAAGTGGTGCCCCCTTTGGTAAGAAAAATGAATTTGATGAAGTGGATTTGAGTCTCTTACCTGATGATTCACATGTCCGTTTGGCTAAGGAAGTGGATAAGCCACTTTTACGTCGTTCTTATTCTTACTCAGATGGAATTGATGAAAAAACTGGTCAGTTTGATACGGGCTTGCTCTTCATTTCTTTCCAGAAGGATCCTGATAACTTTGTAAAGGTTCAAACCAATCTAGGTGCTACAGATAAGATGAATGAATACATCACTCACATCGGTAGTGGACTCTTTGCTTGCTTTGGTGGTGTGGAGAAAGGAGGTTACATTGGTCAGAAATTATTGGAAGGCTAAAAGCTGGTTACTAGTTTTAGCTTTGTCATTTTTAATTCTTTCTCCAGCAGGTGCCCAAGAAAGTCTGAGTTCTTACTTTGTGAAAATCACAGATGCGTCCAAAGCAGTAAAAAATGGGAATCAGTCTGAGGCCCAGAAACTTGTTCAAGAGATGGCAACAGACTTTGAAAGAGTAGAAGACAGCAATTCTGAGGCTGGTAAGGTTGTTAAGGAAAAGTTAGCCCAGCCAGGCGAGATTACTGAAGACAAACTCACAGAACTTTCTGCAGCCTTATTAGCCTTTGAAAAAGAACAAAATCCTGTTGACTTAGATGCGGAAAAGGAAAAATTGGTAAACCGTCTAAGTCCTCGTTTTGAAGCCTTGGAACAAGCCATTGCCTCCAAAGATTTGGAAAAGGTCCGAGAAGCTTTTAAGAAAATGAATTCCACTTGGACTATCAATGAAAGTGTGGTTCGTGACAATAGTACGGCCCATTATGGACGTGTTGAAACAGCTATTTCTTTCTTACGTAGTAGTATGGAAACCGAGCCTACAGATTTCAACTCAATCCAGACTTCCTTTGAGGACTTAAAAAAGGCTATTGATGATTTTGTAACTGGAAAAGAAGTCGTAGCAACATCTTCTGATTTGAGTCTCAAAGATGGTATTGCCCTTTTGAAGAAGGCTTTGGAACAATTCCAAGCTGGTGACCAAGCATCAGGAGCAGCCAGTATGAAGGAATTTATTACTATCTGGCCAACGATTGAAGGCTCTGTTAGCACGACCAATCCTTCCCTCTATACTCGAGTGGAAAGTGAAAGCCCTGTGATTATGGTCAAGGGAAGTGAGAAGGAATACCAAGAAAAATTAGAAAAACTGATTGCAGATTTATCACAAATTGATACTAGCGCACGTTACAATGCCTTTGATGCTATGCTGATTCTCCTGAGAGAAGGGGTAGAGGCTCTCTTAATTGTCATGGCCTTGGTAACGACCTTGAAAGCAGCCAAGATGCGAAAAGGGCTCAAGTGGGTTTATGGTGGTGCTATCACTGGAATCATGGCCAGTCTGGTCATTGCCTTCATCCTGCAAATTGCCTTTCCAGCAGTCACATCAGGCTCCAATCGTGAAATCATCGAAGGTGCAGTTGGGATTTTTGCAGTTGCTATGATGATTTTGATTGGAATCTGGCTTCACAGCAAATCCTCGGTCAAAAAATGGAATACCTTTATGGAGTCACAAATGGAAACAGTGACCAAAACAGGCTCCTTTATTTCCATGTTTGCCCTCAGTTTTCTAGCTGTTTTCCGTGAGGGAGCAGAAACCATTCTCTTTTATGTTGGGATTTTACCAAGAATTTCTAGCTTTGAATTTGTCTTGGGTATTTCACTTGCCTTACTGGTTCTGGTAATTATTGCCATCGTGATGAACAAGGCCAGTCAATTCTTCCTGCCTCATAAGGTCTTCTTTATCCTAACTTGGATGATTTATGCTCTGGCTTTCAAGATGCTGGGGGTTAGTATCCATGCTCTTCAGTTGACTAATATGGCACCAAATCACTTAGTGACAGGATTTCCAACAATCGACTTACTTGGAATTTATCCAAGTTGGGAAAGCTTGGTCAGCCAGCTAATCTTTGTTGTTATTGTCTTGATTGTCACTTTCAGACAGGGTGAAGAATAAATGGATAGAAAAGAATTGACAATCGTTGAACATCTGGTAGAATTTAGAAAGAGATTATTGGCAGTAGTCATTTGTTTCTTTTTGGTATTCTGTGTTTCTCTGCTTTTTGCAGATCAGATTTACCAGTATGTGACCCAAGCTTTTCAGCAAAAGTTGATTGTTTTAGGCCCTAATGATATTTTATGGATATACATACGCTTGGCTAGTCTGATGGCCTTTACCATCACCTTGCCTTACACGGTGTATCATATTTGGTCTTTCATTAAACCCGGTTTAAAGAAGGAAGAAGCTAGAGCTGTCTTTGCCTATATTCCAGCTAGTTTCCTTTGTTTTCTAGTTGGACTGGCTTTTGGCTTTTACTTTGTAACACCGGCCTTACTTCAGGTTTTATTAGGGTTGGGAGAAGGTCTATTTGAAACGCAGTTAACCGCCCAAAATTATCTGTCCTTTGTTTTTCAAACAACCTTGCCTTTGGCTCTGATTTTTGAATTGCCAGTTATCATTGCCTTTTTGACGTCGATTGGACTTATTGGACCAGAATTATTGACTGCTTATCGCCGATATGCCTATTTTATCTTATTGGTACTCGCAGTCATCTTAACACCAGCTGACTTTGTCAGCGATTTGGCAATGACTGCCCCCTTGATATTACTCTATGAATTAAGTATTGCTATTAGCAAACACATTATGAAACGCAAGCAGAAAGGAGCGAGAAATGGGAATCTTACGTGATATCGGAGCACCAGGATTGATTATCATCGTTTTAGGAGCTCTCTTGATATTTGGACCAAAACGATTGCCTGAACTAGGCGAGTCAATCGGTAAAATGCTATCTGAATTTAAAAAAGCAGTTAAAGGAACTGAAAATCAAGATAAGGAAGACTAAATCTTGTCAGATAAAAAAACTTTGTACTCTGGAAGCCATTGTGTGGATAGCTAGAGTGCAAAGTTTTTTTATTTTTTAGTTAAAATGAAGACTGTGTTCCTTATAAGTACAAGGTTATTAAGAGAGTGGTGGACATTAAAATGATGATTTTGAGTTTTTGTTATTTTTGCTTTGGAGCAAGGTAACATAGTCACTTTTGGTGTGGAATAAGTGGGAAAGAAAAACATTTCTTTTAGTTTGATCGATAAAGTAAAGCAAGATATATTGCCCGATAATTTTTCCTCGTGTGGGGTACTTACTATTGATTTTAAGTCCGATTTTTTCATCTGCATCAAAGCCAGCTTCAGGAAAGGTTTCTAAACTTTTTAAGCCGTCTAAAATTTTGGCCACAGTATTTTTAGCAGACTGGGGTGATAAAAGAACAGTGCTGATGTAGTTATGGATACTATCAATTGCCTGACTCACTTCAGTCGAAATAATTACTTTATAAGCCATATCGTAGCCTCATATCATCTAAGGAAGTTCCTTGTCCGGATTCATATTCTCTTAAGGCGCGTTCAGATTGGGCTTGTAGTTCCTGAATCAATCGCTCACGATGTATATCTTCTGCAGTTTTTATTGGTAAATCCTGTTCGAGAACAATCTGCTCGATAAAAAGACTAATAGCATCCGTCATAGTCATTCCTTTTTCCTTGATGATAGCTCTAGCTTGTTCCATTGATGACTCATTGATTTTAAAATTGTATTGCTTAGTAAGTGATGTAGCCATGACATATCTCCAATCTATACGATATATAGCTAGTATATATCTTTTATATTTTTTAGGCAAGAAAAACTCTATACTTTTGAGTCTGGAATATGAAAACAGCAGTTGATTTCAAGAAACAAAAAAGAACAGCCGAAACTGTTCTTTTTTATCATTATTTGAGACCGTATTTTTTGTTGAAACGATCCACGCGTCCATCTGCTTGAGTGAACTTTTGACGTCCAGTGTAGAATGGGTGTGAGTCTGATGAAATTTCCACACGGATCAATGGGTAAGTTTCGCCTTCGAACTCAACTGTTTCGTTAGAGCGTTTTGTTGAACCGCTAAGGAATTGGTAACCAGTAGTTGTGTCCATGAAGACAACTGGGCGATATTCTGGATGGATATCTTTTTTCATTTTGCAATATTTCCTTTCTGCCATGGTCTCTTTGCGAGCCATAGATTGTTACCATACTAGTCTATCAGATTCTGAAAAGTTTGGCAAGTATTTTATCAGTTTTTAAGCAAGTTTTTTAACTTTTGGTAGATGATTTCGTTTTCTTCTAGGCTATAGGAATTAGCACCGCTTGCTAGAGGGTGGCCTCCACCATCATGTTCTTTGGCAATTTCATTGATAGGATGGATTTTACTGCGTAAGCGAACACGGTAGTGACCATCAGCCTGTTCCACAAAAATTCCCCAGAGATTCACACTGTCAATGCGTCCAGGTGCACCCACGATAGCTGCAGTTTCAGCATCGGTCACATTGAATTGTTTCAAGATTTCTTGACTCAGGATAACGCGAGCTGCACCATTTTCATCCACTTCCAGATGGTCGTAGATGTAGCCTTGAAGTTTCGCAATTTTGTAACTCATAGTATCCATTTTACGAGTGAGAGCTGCAAAGTCAAAGTTCTGTTCTCTCAGAGAGGCAGCCAGGCGGAGGGTGCGTGCAGTGGTAGAAGGGTAGAGGAATCGACCTGTATCACCAACAATTCCTGCAAAGAGCAACTCCGCAGCACGATCTGACAAGGCCAGTTGGGTTGATTCAGCAAATAGGGTAATCATCTCACTAGCGCTACTTGAACTAGTATCCACCCAAGATAGGTCACCGTATACATCATCATTTGGATGGTGGTCAATCTTAATGAGAAAATCACCTTGACTATAGCGCTTATCATCGATACGAGCGGTATTCGCCGTATCACAGACGATGACAAGGGCACCTTGATAAGTACTATCTTCAACAAGATCCATTTCAGCCATCCAAGTGAGAGTTGGTTCATTAAAACCAACGGCTTTGATGGTTTTTTCTGGGAAATGATGTTCCAGCAAGGCTTTCAATCCCACCTGACTTCCCAAGGCATCAGGGTCTGGTTTCATATGACGGTGAATGATAATCGTGTCGTATTCTTTGATTTTTTCTAAAATTTGATGGCAAATGTCCATAAATAACCTCAATTCTTTCTCATTTCATTGTAGCACAAGAATTTTTATTTTTAAAATGAAAAAGATGTGATATAATGGAGAAAGATAAATTGAGGAGGACGATATGGCATTAGCAAAAATTGTATTTGCCAGTATGACCGGTAATACCGAAGAAATTGCAGATATTGTAGCAGACAAATTACGTGACTTGGGCTTGGATGTCGATGTTGATGAATGTACAACTGTTGACGCTTCAGACTTCTTGGAAGCAGACATTGCTATCGTTGCGACCTATACTTATGGTGATGGAGAATTGCCAGATGAGATGATGGACTTCTACGAAGACCTAGCAGATCTCAACTTGAATGGTAAAATCTACGGAGTGGTCGGCTCAGGAGATACCTTCTACGATGAATTCTGTAAGGCTGTCGATGACTTTGATCGCGTTTTTGTAGCGACAGGAGCAGAAAAAGGTTCAGAGTGTGTTAAAGTTGATCTTTCTGCCGAAGAAGAAGACATTGAACGCTTGGAACAATTCGCAGAAGAATTGGCTGCTAAGGTAGGATAAGCATAAAGTGCGCTGATGCAATCAATCAGTGCATTTTTCTTATCGTGAGTTGGGATTTTACTAGCCTATTTGCTGGCTTTTTGATACAATAATTCAAATAAAGGAGGAGACTGTATGGATTTAGATATTATTCGTCAAGAAATTGATCAAATCGACGACCAAATCGTCAAGCTCTTAGAAGAACGAATGCATTTGGTTGAGGGGGTAGTTGCCTATAAGAAAGCATCAGGTAAACCGATTTTAGATACTAAGAGAGAAGAAGTTATTTTTGAAAAGGTTAGAAGTCGTGTAGAGGATAAGCGCTATCAGGAAACTATTGTCGCGACTTTTTCTGACATACTCAAACGTTCACGTGATTATCAGGATAAGAATATCAAATGAAAAAAGAACAATTTTATCTGCTAGGGATTTTTTTAGCTGCCATCTTGGGCGGACTGGTTCGCTATCTAATTTCCACACGCTTACCAGCCAGTCCAGACTTTCCATGGGGAACCCTCTTTGTCAACTATCTGGGAATTTTCTGCTTGGTTTATCTTGTCAAGGGCTATCTGGTCTATAAGGGGACTAGTAAGGGCTTAGTTCTAGCACTGGGGACGGGTTTTTGCGGAGGTTTGACAACCTTTTCTAGCCTCATGCTTGATGCTGTGAAACTGCTTGATACAGGGCGTTATCTTAGTTTGGTTCTGTATTTGATTTTGAGCATCGGTGGAGGCCTGCTCTTGGCTTACTATTTGGGGAGGAAGAAATGGTAATCATCTATCTTGCAATTACTTGTGGTTTCGGAGCCCTGGTACGGTATTTCTTTTCCCGCTATAATCAAGCTTCTAAATTGCCACTCGGAACGCTAATAGCCAATCTTTTGGGTTGTTTTTTAATTGGATTATTCTACAATCATGTGGAGTCTAAGGAAGTTTATGCTATTCTGGCAACAGGATTTTGTGGAGGTTTGACAACTTTTTCGACCTTGAATGACGAACTTCAAAGACTGTTAAGTGATAAGAAGGTTTTTTATTCTTACCTGACTTTGACCTACCTAGGTGGTTTAGTTTCGATTTTTTTAGGAATTCTGCTATAAATTTCTTTACTTTTTGGTGGAAATTTGGTAAACTGTATCTTGTGTGTAATGGACGCACAAAAATACAGTTTATCCGCTGAGGAAGATTCCTCAAGATTGACAAAGATAGGAGAATAAAATGAATCCATTAATCCAAAGCTTGACTGAAGGTCAACTTCGTACAGATATCCCATCATTCCGTCCTGGTGACACTGTTCGTGTACACGCGAAAGTTGTCGAAGGTAACCGTGAACGTATCCAGATTTTTGAAGGTGTTGTTATCGCACGTAAAGGTGCTGGCATCTCAGAAAACTACACAGTTCGTAAAATCTCTAACGGTGTAGGTGTTGAGCGTATCTTCCCAATCCACACTCCACGTGTTGAAAAAATCGAAGTTGTTCGTTACGGTAAAGTACGTCGTGCGAAATTGTACTACTTGCGTGCTCTTCAAGGTAAAGCAGCTCGTATCAAAGAAATCCGTCGTTAATTCGACTAAAAAACTCTGCTTTTCAGCAGAGTTTTTATCTAGCTCCCTTAGTTCAATGGATATAACAACTCCCTCCTAAGGAGTAGTTGCAGGTTCGATTCCTGCAGGGGGCATTTTTAGTAATGTAAAGAAAGACAGAGAAAATTCAAAGTGTTTGTTTATGGGCAATCACCACAATTTAGTTTTTTAAAATAGGTTAGTATTTTTTCTTTGACTAATTCATGATTAAAATTTTACCAAAAGTCAATTAATATAGAATAAAATATAGTGAAATGAAATAAAAACTCAGCAAATAGATTAAAAATTTAAACCAATTTCTATTAATGTTTTAGGAACCATATTGTACTATTCTAGATTAAGTTTACTATAGATTAGGAAACTAGTCTATTTTGTTTTGTATTTAATAATTAAAAAAAGTTGAAGTGTCTTACTCAAGGTGATACAATAGATATACAGAATAAATCAAGGAGAAATGCTGTGTCACAAATTGCTGTAAGAGTAGATGATGAATAAAAAAAAGAAGCGACTACAATTTTTAATGAGTTGGGGTTGGATATGTCAACTGCTGTGAAGTTATTTTTAAAACAGAGTGTGCTGACAAGAAGCATTCCTTTTGAAGTTAAACTTGATTCTGAGTAAGGTGAAATAAAAGTGTGGATAGATATAATCTAAAGGGGTTCAGTTATGGTTTATACAATAGATCAGATAAAGGAAAAAATTGTTCCTGTTGCTAAACAATATGATTTATCTAAAATTTATCTATTTGGCTCTTATGCTAGGGGTGAAGCTGATGGACAAAGTGATGTTGATATTGCTTTGGAGTTAGAGGATGATTCGATATATTTTGATGTGTATGGTAGGCTTTTAACTATTTTTGATGGTAATATAGATATTCTATTGGTTAGTGATTTACTTTCTCCAAAAACAAATATTGGGAAGTTAGTCAAGAAAAATTTTTTGAATGATAGAGAGGTTATTTATGAGAAGTCAATCTCTTGAAACTGATATAGCATATTTGAAGGATATGGTTTTATATCTTGATAAGGCTGTTGCTGTTTTGGATAAAGCAAGAAGATATAATTTACCTTTAGATGATGATATGGTAGTTGATTCTATCGCTATGAATTTAGGAAAAGTAGGAGAACAGTTATCGTTAGGCAAATTATCAGAGGAAGTAAAACAGAAGTATTCAGATAGGATAAATTGGATTCAGATAAAAGGTTTTAGAAATTTTATTTATCATAACTATTCAAATTTGAATTTTAAAATTGTAGAGGGTATATTGAAGGAATCTGTTCCCAAAACGAAAGAATCTTTATACTCGATTATAAGAGAATTAGAAGGTGAATTATAAAGTAGAAAATATTATTTTTCAGAAAGACAAACTATAAAGACGTATGAAAGATTTGCTAGAAATCGACAAATTTTATTCCTCAAAAAACGAATACTTCCATAAGAGAAATTCTTATTGATAAAGATTTAATATCTGTATTGGATGCATTGAAAGAGGAACAAGATAATGTTCTTTATAATCGTGACGAATTAAAGAAATATGATTTGGTCTGGTATAAACTTTCTACAAATTATGGATTGAATAAATGCTTGAAAGTATTTTTATCCTAACTTGGGATAGGTAGTCAAACCATGATAGCAACAGCAGGAAGGTATATTTACGGTTCATATTTATTATCAAAAGGTGTTGATATATGGGCTGTTTCAAGATTACTAAGGCATAAAGATATACAACAAATTATTCAAACTTACGGACATACTCTAAAAGAGGGTTATTGATAAAGAGTATGATTTAGTAAGAGAATGAATGTTAGTAAAAGGATAAAATAATTTTGACCAATTAAATAGGAAAAATAAGGACTTCCTGTATTAGAATGTCCTTATTTTTATTAAGGAATTGGACAAATGAGATAAAGGTTCAGATCTATGAACTAAGAAAGCAAGTACAAAGCTTTAAATAGCTTTAGAAAAGATTTGGTGTGGATTTTTCGGGCTAAGGTATGTGACAAGATGAATTGATTGTTATGAACTAGAGAGCGTAAAAAATGGGGAAAATCCTTATTATTCCCCTGAATTTGATATGTTGTAAAAGACTATTTCTGGTCTGTTAAATCTATCAATAGCAAAATCTAAACGTGATAGTCTTCTAGTACATTTAATGTTAATAGTTTTATCAATCGCTTGAGTAAGAAAATTTCAAAAGAAGAAGGGATAGGTTTTCAAAGGTAACCTATCTAGTCATTGCTTATATATAATTTGTATCTTTTGGTTTATTAATTTGTATTTAAAATTTAATCATGTTACAATTGAAATTGAAATCGAATAGAAAAGGAAAATGCAAACGTGGGCACACTTTTAGCAACAAGATTAAAAAATAGACGAAAAGAATTAAAAATGTCTCAGCGAGAATTGGCTGAGGGGATATGTAAACAGGGGCAGATTAGTCGATTAGAGAATGGAGAATTTACTCCAGGAGCAGACTTTTTATATGCTCTGTCTAAGAAGTTAAAAGTTAGTATAGATTATTTTTTTAATGAGCAGATTGGAGAGGAGATTGATGAGTTATCAGAGTTTAAGAAGTTAGCCCAGACATTTATCACAAATCGAAATTATGAGTCTTTGAAATATATATATGAATTAGAGAGTGTAAAGGTACATCGCTTGTCTCTAGTAGATAAGTTTTATATGGAGTGGATAAAATCTCTTATAGATTTTTATCTCTATGAGCAAAAAGAGGAGGCTGTGGCAAGATTGGAGAAGGTACTGTCTCAGTTAAATGTAACTGACCTGATCTACCTTCAAGTTTCAAATACTCTATTTAATTTTTATTATGATATTGAAGATTTAGAGAGTTTTAATGAAATTCGAGAAAAGTTAGAGTATCAAGTAAATCAACTCAAGTTAAACACAATCGAAGAATTAAACCTTTCTATTAAATTTAATTATAATGTTTGTCGCTATCTATGGTTGCAGAATAATACTGAAGAGGCTATTACTAAAATCACAGATACGATAAAGCAATGTAAGACGTATAGAACAACATATCTTTTGGCTGATTTGTATGTATTGATGGGAAATGTCAGTAAGAATTTTTCTTCTAAAGTTGCAGTAAAAGAGTACTTTGAAACGGCTTATTTCCTGTATAAGCTTGAGGGCAATATGTCAATGGCTCTTAAAATCGAGCATTATATTGCAGATATAACAGAATAGTAAAGACGATGTTCAATTAAGCATCGTTTTTTTAATCCAAAATAATACAAATATGTATTTAATAAAAATAAATAAAAAATATTATCAAAATTCTTGACAGTATTATATTGAAGTGCTAAAATGAGTGCAAGAAAATATTAGGCTTTTTGTCCATAAAACATCTACAGAAACTTACTATAGACTGAGTGAATGTAAAGAGACTTCAGCCTTTGAAGAATTGAGAGGTAAAATTAATGAATGAATTAGAAGTTAGATTTGAACTCAACGATGAGAAAGATTATAATAATGCTATTTCATATTTAGAAAAATCTTATAAATTTAAGAATGAAAATAAGCAAGTTGATGAATATTTTAAAACAAAAGGAAGAGAATTTGAAAATGATGAGGTAGGTAGCTTTATCTACAGAATTCGTCAAGAAGATGATAATAGAGCAAGTATTTTCACAAGAAAAGATACGATAAAACAAGGAATGTGGAGTGAAAGTGAAATAGAGTTAGAATCTGAAAAAATAGAATTTGTAAGAAATATCTTGCAAGATGGATTTTCAAATATTTTCACAATAAGTAAACATAGAAAGACTTATCATGATGAATTAGAAAATAAAACGATTAATCTAGATAAGATTGATGGTCTTGGGTTTTATCTTGAGATAGAGATTTTAGGAGATTTTTCAAAAGAAGATTATAGTAATTTTTATGATAAAATGTGCGGAGAGTTCTCGTTTTTAAATTCAAAAATAGAAACAAAGGGCTATGTCCAATTAATGAGAGAAAAAAATGGACGTAATTAAAATTATCAAATAGTCTTGTTGGAATTGTATACTCAATTGCTGGATTTGGTAGTTTGATAGCAGTAACTCTTCTTTCTACTTTTTTGAATAAGAAGGATACCTTTATTTTAATGAATATATCAATGGCAACGATCCCACTTGTCATTATGGCAAGCGGAATAGTAGAAAATTGGATATTTTTTGGAATTTGTTATTCAATTTTGAGTGGACTAATTACAATAGCTTCTGTCTCGATTACAACAATACAGCAACAAGAAAGTACTGAGTATAATATTGGTAAAATACTTTCTAGTTCTTTTGTAATAGCTACCATTTTTGCTCCTTTTGGAGGGATACTAGCTGCTTATTTTAATTGGCTTTTAAACCCGAGATTAAGTCTAGTTATTTTGGGATTATTAAGTAGTTTATTGGTTATTCTTATAAAGAGTTATGAAAAAAAGCTAACTAAGAAAAGAACTGCAATATTTATAAAGGAAGATTAGTGGATTAATTATCATTAGAAAAAAGAATATTAATTCGTAGTAAAATAAAAAATTGAAAAAGGTTTTACATAATGTACTACCTTTTTCAGATTTAATAATTATTAAGGGGATAGAACTAGAGACAAAAAATACTGATTCTTAAACTGCACCCCAAAAGTAAGATTTTTTCTGTCTAACTTTTGGGGTCAGTGCAGTATCTCTAACTTCTGGAGTGCTTTTTCTATATTCAAATTATTTTACAGTACCCATGTACGGATGGCATGGGCAACGCCGGATTCATCATTTGTTTTAGTGATGTATTTGGCGATTTTTTTGATTTCTGGATTTCCATTTTCCATGACAACGGGATTACCAACGACTTCCAGCATGGCACGGTCATTTTCTTCGTCACCGATAGCCATGGTTTCATCTTTGGTCAATCCGAGTTTTTCAGCTAGGTGGGTAATAGCTGAACCCTTGTCCACATTCTTTTTAAGGAGTTCGAGGTAGAAAGGAGCAGATTTGTTGATGGAGTAGCGTTCGTAAAATTCTGCTGGAATTTTTTCAATCGCAGCATCGAGGATTTCTGGTTCATCGATGAACATACATTTGACGATTTCCTTGTCAGCCATTTCTTCAGGTGTACGGTAGAAGATGGGCATGCTGACGAGGGTTGATTCGTGCACTGTATATTTTCCGATATTGCGATTGGCAGTATAGATACCGTCCTTGGTAATAGCGTGCATGTGGACACCGAGCTTGCGACTGAGAAATTCCATATCTAGGTAATCCTCATAGGTCAAGGATTCGCTGATAATCTCATGGCCTGTAGCAGTTTCTTGGACAAGGGCACCGTTGAAGGTTACGACATAGTCACCTTCATCTCTCAACTGCAAGTCGTCCAGAAGTTTGGCAACACCTGCGATAGGGCGGCCAGTTGCAATCACGACTTTGACACCAGCTTCTTTGGCATCTTGGATGGCAGAAAAGACTTCAGGAGTAATCTCCTTTTGGCTATTGACTAGGGTTCCGTCGATATCGACGGCGATTAGTTTAATACTCATAAATTTCCTCTTCTAGTTTTTATTTGGGGTAAAATGATCGTTCTCAATCAAGTGTAAAAATTGCTGGGTAATGCTTGCAAAGATGCTGTTTTGATCCAACATTTCTTTTGGGAAATAGAAACGATTATCTCCGTGGCGACTGCCAGCAAGGGATTGGACGATAGGAGACAGGCTAGAGAGTTCGGCCAGTTCTCCATTTTTTTGTAAAATCTCAATCTGTGTCCGTGGATTTTCAGATTCGGGACGATAGATATCATAAGGGAGGTCAAAGTTCTTATGAATGGCAGTATAGTAGTCTGGATCAAAGCCGATATCCTCAACCAATTTTCTCATGCTGGCGAGTTGGTCTTGGTCTTCTTGTGAAAAGGTAATGGATTTAAAGACCTTGCGGTTGACAAAGCGTTGCGACAGGTCTGCAAGAATCTTGTCAGAACTGGTCATCCAGAGTTGGAAGTAGGTATTCATCACACCATCATCCAGAGCCAGATAGTCAGACAAGGTCACATTTTTTTCAAAGAAAGGCAGGAGATGTGGAGAAGTTCGTGCAAAGAAATCTTTGTCTTTAGGATAGAGTTCCTTGGCGCGCTTTAGAAGATTCTGTAGGAGGACCTCCATGGCGCGTGTTGCTGGGTGGAAATAGACCTGCATATACATCTGGTAGCGACTGAGGACGTAGTCTTCGATGGCGTGCATGCCATTGCGCTGAAAGGCGATACCATTTGCGACAGGACGAATGACTCGGAGGATGCGAGTCAGGTCAAATTCTCCATAGGAAGCACCTGTAAAATAGGAGTCGCGCAAGAGATAGTCCATGCGGTCCGCATCAATCTGACTAGAAATGAGTTGCACAACCTGCTTGTTAGGATAGGTATGATCAATGACACTGGCTACCTTTTCTGGAAAATCTGGCGCCACTTGTAGCAGGACTTGGTGAATCTCCGTTTCAGGACTTTGGATAATCTCCTGAGTAATGGCTTCGTGGTCTGTATCAAAGAGATGTTCAAAAGTATGGGAGTAGGCACCATGTCCAAGGTCATGTAGGAGAGCAGCGGTCA
The DNA here is from genome assembly GCA_963517545.1 of uncultured Streptococcus sp. GTDB lineage: Bacteria > Bacillota > Bacilli > Lactobacillales > Streptococcaceae > Streptococcus. Next base: position 21,544 of record CAUQGR010000013.1, read on the forward strand.
TGGTCAAGAGAGACTCGGCAGGATTCCATTCTTCAGGATATTTTTCTTCAAAAATCTCCGTGATACGTCGTGCAATTTCATAGACTCCTAGACAGTGTGAGAAGCGGCTGTGCTCCCCACCGTGGAAGGTATAACTGGAAGTTCCCAGTTGTTTGATACGACGCAAACGCTGAAATTCTTTTGTATTAATCAAGTCATAGATGATTTGATTATTGACATGGATGTAGTTGTGAACTGGGTCACGGAATACTTTTTCGTTCATATGACCATTATAGCAAAATCCTGCTCTTTTTGGTAAAATAGTAGGACAAGAGACAAGAAAGAGGACTTGATGTGAAGATTCGGATGCGAAATACGATTCAGTTTGATGAGCAGTTGGAAGTGATTGACCAGCTTTATGACGTGGAAGTGCATGAAAAAGGAGATTATAGCTACCTGCTTTTTTATAATGAGGAAAAGGAAAAAGTAGTTATTAAATTTCATGATCAAGAACTGGTGATGAGTCGATTTTCCAATCCCAAGACCATTATGCGCTTTCTAAAGGATAGTGATAGTTTAGCCTATATTCCCACACCTATGGGCATGCAGGAGTTTATTATCCAAACGAACCATTATCAAGTTGATGGGCAAAAGATTGAACTAGATTATCAACTACAAAATCAAGAGGGACATCCCTTTGCCAGCTATCAATTGGAAATTACTTGGGGCTAGGCTCATGTCTTTTTCAAATTTAGCTAGCTATCTTCTTGGATTGGCTCCCTAGTGTGGTAGATTAGGCTATTTTTTGGTATAATAAAAGTTATGGAAATCGAAAAAACCAATCGTATGAATGCGCTCTTTGAATTTTATGCGGCGCTTTTGACAGACAAGCAAATGAACTACATAGAACTCTACTACGCTGATGATTATAGTCTTGCTGAGATTGCCGAGGAGTTTGGTGTCAGTCGTCAGGCTGTCTATGATAATATCAAGCGGACAGAAAAGATTCTGGAAGATTATGAGATGAAATTGCACATGTACTCGGACTACATTGTCCGCAGTCAAATTTTTGACCAGATTTTGGAGCGCTATCCCAATGATGACTTTCTGCAGGAGCAGATAGAAATTTTAACAAGCATTGATAATAGAGAATAAGAGGAAGAAAAATGGCATTTGAAAGTTTAACAGAACGTTTGCAGAACGTCTTTAAAAATCTACGTAAAAAAGGAAAAATCTCTGAAGCTGATGTCCAAGAGGCAACCAAAGAAATTCGCTTGGCCTTGCTTGAGGCCGATGTTGCCTTGCCTGTTGTAAAGGACTTTATCAAGAAAGTTCGTGAGCGTGCAGTCGGCCATGATGTCATTGATACCCTTAATCCTGCGCAACAAATTATTAAAATCGTTGATGAGGAACTGACAGCTGTTTTAGGTTCTGATACGGCAGAAATTATCAAGTCACCTAAGATTCCTACAATCATCATGATGGTCGGTTTGCAGGGGGCTGGTAAAACAACCTTTGCAGGTAAATTGGCTAACAAACTCAAGAAAGAAGAAAATGCCCGTCCTTTGATGATTGCGGCGGATATTTACCGTCCTGCGGCTATTGATCAGCTGAAGACACTGGGACAACAGATTGATGTGCCTGTCTTCGCTCTTGGAACAGAGGTTCCAGCTGTGGAGATTGTTCGTCAAGGTTTGGAACAAGCCCAAGTTAATCATAATGACTATGTCTTGATTGATACGGCAGGTCGTTTGCAGATTGATGAGCTTTTGATGAATGAGCTTCGTGACGTGAAAGCACTAGCTCAACCAAACGAAATTCTGCTCGTCGTTGATGCCATGATTGGTCAAGAAGCAGCCAATGTTGCGCGTGAGTTCAATGCTCAGTTGGAAGTGACTGGGGTCATCCTTACCAAGATTGATGGTGATACTCGTGGTGGTGCTGCTCTATCTGTTCGTCACATTACTGGAAAACCAATCAAGTTCACTGGTACAGGTGAAAAGATTACGGACATTGAGACCTTCCACCCAGACCGTATGTCAAGCCGTATTCTTGGTATGGGGGATATGCTCACTTTGATTGAGAAAGCTTCTCAAGAATACGATGAGCAAAAAGCCCTTGAAATGGCTGAGAAGATGCGTGAAAATACCTTTGATTTCAATGATTTCATTGATCAGTTGGATCAGGTACAAAACATGGGACCAATGGAAGACTTGCTCAAGATGATTCCAGGTATGGCAAATAATCCAGCTCTTCAAAACATGAAGGTGGATGAGCGCCAGATTGCGCGCAAACGTGCCATTGTATCTTCTATGACGCCTGAAGAGCGTGAAAATCCAGATTTATTAAATCCAAGCCGTCGCCGTCGTATCGCTGCAGGTTCTGGAAATACCTTTGTCGAAGTCAATAAATTCATCAAGGACTTTAACCAAGCTAAACAGCTCATGCAGGGTGTTATGTCTGGTGATATGAACAAGATGATGAAGCAGATGGGAATCAATCCAAACAACCTTCCTAAAAATATGCCAAATATGGGAGGAATGGATATGTCTGCCCTTGAAGGAATGATGGGACAAGGTGGTATGCCCGACTTGTCAGCTCTCGGAGGAGCAGGAATGCCAGATATGAGCCAGATGTTTGGTGGCGGACTCAAAGGTAAAATCGGTGAATTTGCCATGAAACAGTCTATGAAACGCATGGCGAATAAAATGAAAAAAGCAAAGAAGAAACGTAAGTAAGACAAGGGATTGATGCAAATCTCATTTGATGAGAAAATGAAGTAAAAATTTCTATGATAAAACGTATAGTATCAAGGTTTTAGTGTACTGACCCCCAAAAGTTAGACAATTAATTTATCCAAAGGATTTAGTTCTGTATTGTACAGGGCTAAGTCCTTTTAGTTTTACCTTAATTCGTTTATTGTTGTAGTAATCAATATAGTCTACAATGGCTTGTTCCAATTGGTTGAGCGACTCAAATGACTTCTCATAACCATAAAACATCTCCGATTTCAGAATGCCAAAGAAAGATTCCATCATGCCGTTGTCTGTACTGTTACCCTTACGTGACATGGATGCTTGAATTCCCTTACTCTCTAGGAAGCGATGATAAGAATCGTGTTGATATTGCCAGCCTTGGTCACTATGGAGAATCGTATTCTCGTAGTGTTTCTCTGTGAAAGCCTGTTCCAACATCGTTTTTACTTGTTCTAAATTAGGCGAACAAGAAAGATTATAAGCGATGATTTCGCTGTTAAAACCATCTAAAACTGGAGATAAGTAAAGCTTTTGAGCGCTTGCTGGAATGGCAAATTCTGTCACATCCGTATAGCACTCTTCCATTGGTTTAGCTGCTTCAAATTGGCGTTGAATAAGGTTGTCTGCTTTCTGGCCAACATCTCCTTTATGAGAAGAATACTTGCGTTTCTTGCGGATTCTAGCTTGTAAATTGAGCACTTTCATCAAGAGTTGAACTCTTTTATGATTTACCAGATAACCACGATTTCTTAGTTCTAAATGAACCCGACGATAACCATAATTTCCCTTGTGTTCGATAAAAATGGATTTAATTTCAGCTTTAAGCTCTCGGTCCTTATCTGGTTTATCTAGCTGTTTCAAGTGATAGTAGTAGGTCGAACGAGCTAGTTTAATGACTTTTAGAAGAATATCTAACGAAAACTCAGTGATTAATTCTTGAACAATTTCTGTCTTTCTTCTTTCTCTTTTTCCTCCTTCAATCGGAGTTCTCTTAACTTTTTTAGAATGGCATTCTCCGCTCTCAAGTACTCATTTTCTGCTTGAAGACGTTCTAATTCTGTCCTCTCTTCAGGTCTCGTTTTTGGCTTACGTCCCATTTTAGGTACTCTCCCTCTTGTTTTCTCAACAATAGTATACCCGTTTTTCTTGTATTGTGCTAGCCAATTAAGAAGTATCGTACGACTTGGGAGGCCGTATTCAAGAGAAACTCTATCTTTAGTCCAGCCTTCATGTAAGACTTTATGAATCATTTCTTGTTTTAAATCAGGAGAATAGTAACGATTTTTTCCTTTTTTGACGAACTCTATTCCGTAACGATCAATCAATTTAATCATGTACCTAATATTAGAATTGTTTATCCCAAATTTATTTGAAAGCTTCTCTAAGCTATATCCTTGTTTTCTAAGTTCATAGATCTGAACTTTATCATCATAAGTTAATTTCATAATAAAAATACCCCAAAAGTTAGATTTTTTCTGTCTAACTTTTGGGGTGCAGTTCATAGAATACCTGATATTATACGTTTTTTGATTTCATAGTGAATTGAAATAAGATGTGAACAAATTGGTTAGGAAAGTCATACTCTTCGAAAATCAAAAAGCAAACCACGTCAGCGTCGCCTTACCTTACTCAAGTACAGCTTACAGCTAGCTTCCTAGTTTGCTTTTTGATTTTCATTGAGTATCAGATTATTTTCTAAAAATATTTTAGTAGTCGTTGTGTACTATTCTAGTTTCAATGCGCTATAATAACTTTGTCAAAACACTTTTATTATGGTATGCGAAAAACCCACTCAGTTATCTGAGTAGACTAGGTGCGCCAAGACTCTTAGTCTTTATTTTCGTATGGCAAGATCAAGTTCAAGATGATTCCTGTCATGGCTGATAGGGCAGTTCCTGAAAGGGTAACTGGACCAAGTTTAAGAATAGCTCCTCCAAGTCCAAGGACCAACATAGCACTTGCGATGATAAGGTTACGCATTTGAGCGAAATCAACACGTTTTTTAATCAAGACTTTCAAACCGTTGCTGGCGATAACCCCATAGAGTAGGATTGACATACCACCAAGTACAGTTGATAAAGAGTCTAGTAAAAAAGGAACCAAAATGGTTCCTAAAACTATCATTAGTAACTTGCACCGGCTGTAGCGTCTGCGCCACCACCGTGACTTCCAGCATCACCTGCATCAGAAGCTCCAGATGTGGCATCTGCGCCACCGTGGCCTCCGGCAGGAGCTGCAGCATTTCCACCAACTAGACGTTGACCAGTTGTATTGAGGTACCAGTCAAGCCATGGTTGGAAATTAAAGATAATCTCATTAATTCCAGCATATGAACCATCTGGGTAGTACATTGCTTGGTAATTATGGGTATTAATAACGCCTTCAGGTGTTCCTGGCACAATTGTACGGACATATTCTTGATCCCCGTTACGCAATACGCCGACAACCCATTCAACGTTCTTCATTCTAGAATCTGGCAATGTACCGTGTACTGTTCCTAATCTATTTCCTGATTGAGCACGTACACGTTTACCAAACATTGTATCTGGGTCTTGGTGTGCGTTATTAAAGTACAAGAATTGATTATTATCATCTGCAAATGTCAATTCAAATGGCATTGCTTTCAAGAACATGTCAAGTTGGTTAACTGTCAAGATACCGTGGTCTAATTTAACGTAAGTATCTCCAGAAACAGCTCCAACAAGTTCAGCAGCTTTTTCTACCCATTCAGGATCATCTGGATCAACACCTTGGATGGTAGTTGCAATTGAATTTGTACAATATAAATCTTCTGGCTCAATTGGTTTTGGTTTTTTCAATTTTGAAACGACTCCCACATATTTTACAAAGTTGTCCAAGCATGTTTCAAGGAAATTAATAGTTCCTTCATTTGTGATATTCCCATTAACATCAAATGCTTCTTTAGCTTTACCAAGAAGGAATTCATTTCCTGGAAGTGTGTAGGCATTGACACCTGGAGCGTCAAGAATCTTACGAAGGTGAACTTGGGCACGAGAAGTACCTTGGTCGTAGTAAGAAGCTCCCACAATCATGACTGGTTTGTTTTCAAATGGATGAACCTCGTATGAAAGCCATTCAAGAACAGATTTTAGGGAAGCTGAGATTGTGTGGTTGTGCTCAGGAGTAGCGATAATGACACCATCAGCACGAGTAATTCTGTTATACAAGAGACGCAATTGGAAGCTTTCGTCCCATTTTTCGTCTTGGTTAAACATTGGAACTTCATCAATTTCGAGGACTTCTAATTCAAATTTGAGTTTGAAGTGACGACGGATGAATTCCAAGAGTTTACGGTTATATGATTGATCGTAGTTTGATCCTACAAGTCCAACAAATTTCATTCTTTTTGGTCTCCTATCTTACAAATTTTCCCAGTCAAAGTCTTCAGCATCTTTGCGAAGTAATTCTTGTGCATTGCGCAATTTTTCTGTGATTTTTACAAAGATACGGAAGTCGTCAAAAGTGGCATCCAGTTTTTTAATAACATCAAGATCTACTAGATCTCCACTTGGGTTAAAGGCTTGAAGAGAATGTGAAAGCAAGAATTCATCAGGAAGGACACTTGCTTTGATTTCTGGAGCATTCAAGATTTGGCGAAGTTGCATTTGAGCACGTGATGAACCAAGTGTACCGTAAGAAGCACCTGTAATCATGATTGGTTTGTTCAAGAGTGGGTAAATACCATAAGACAACCAAGCAAGAGCGCTCATCAAAACAGCTGGGATAGAGTGGTCGTACTCAGGAGTACCGATAATAACGCCATCTGCCTCTTCAATTTTAGCAGCAATTTCTAAAATTTCAACAGGTACTTGCTTGTCGGCTGGTTTATTGAAGACAGGAATGTCTTTAATTTCAACAAGTTCAATTTCAGCTTTTTCAGCAAAGTGTTTTTGCATGTATTGAAGCAATTGACGGTTTGTAGAACGTTTTGAATTTGTTCCAACAATAGCAATAAGTTTTAACATGAGATTTCCTTTCTCTTTTTACATAATACGATTTTAAAACTCCATTGAAACAGTTGTTTCTATAGAGTAGGAATTCCTGAAGAACAGCTTAGGTGACCTTCCTTATCGATGAGGATAGCTTCGATGCCCTCTAAACTTTCGACTTGCCAGAGGATAGAAGCAGGTCTTTCTCCAAATAAACGAGTTGTCCATATTTCACCATCGACTGATTTATCAGAGATGATTGTCAGACTAGCTAGTTCCGTTTCAACAGGATATCCTGTTTGACTGTCAAAAATGTGATGGTAATCTTTTCCATCGATTGTTAGGTGACGTTCATAAATGCCTGAAGTCACGACAGATTGATTGACAACAGGAATAGTCATTAAGTGATTTCCCCTCGGATTGGCTGGGTCTTGAATCCCGATTTGCCAAGGTTGATTTCCTCTTGCCTGATTTTTTCCAATGGTCAGGATATTCCCTCCTAGATTAATCAAGGCAGAAGTGACTCCCTCTTCTCTCAGAAATTGGGCAACCTTATCTGCACTATATCCTTTGGCTAGACAACCAAGGTCGATTTTCATACCTTTCTGTTTTAGAAATACAGTGGAAGTAGTAGAATCTAACTCGATATAATGAGGATTGATTAAAGGGAGAACCTCTTCAATTTCCTGAGGTTGGGCAACTTTGGCATCTGAAAAACCGATACGCCAGGTTTGAATCAAGGGACCAATGCTGATATTGAGATGACTAGAGGGCGCTAGGCTATGCTCTAATCCAAGTGAAATCAATTCAAACAAATCAGGATGAACTTTGACTGGAGCTATTCCAGCTTGATAATTGATTTCCATCAACTCAGATTCTTGACTATTGGCATTGAAGCGGTATTCTAGCTCTTTGAGCAAATCAAAGGATTTTTGGAGCAAGCTATCGGCTCGCTCATCTACTAATGAAATAGTGATAGTAGTCCCCATTAGGCGTTCGGAATGTGAACTAAGAGGCAAGCTACCAACTCCTTTCTCTTATGAAAAGAAGGTTGAAACATTGTAAATTTATATTAAATTTAACCCCTTACATTTTCTTTCCATGATACTAGCATACCATAAAGTCAGCGTTTTCACAAATAAAATTTGTAAACTTGTCAAGAAATATGCTCAGAAAATAAAGAGTAATTGTAAGAAAGGCTGATAAAATACAGATTATTTACATTTTTTTACAAAAAAATCGGGAAAATTAGCTAAACTCTTGTAAACGCTAACAGTAAATGTTATACTAGAAGGGTAAATTTAAAATTGAAGGTAGGAATTTTTCTATGAGTAAAATCGTTGTAGTTGGTGCTAACCACGCTGGTACAGCATGTATTAATACTATGTTGGATAATTTTGGAAATGAGAACGAAATCGTTGTATTTGACCAAAACTCTAACATCTCTTTCCTAGGATGTGGAATGGCCCTTTGGATTGGTGAACAAATTGACGGTGCTGAAGGCTTGTTCTATTCTGATAAAGAAAAATTGGAAGCTAAAGGTGCTAAGGTTTATATGAATTCACCAGTTCTTTCAATCGACTATGATAACAAAGTAGTTACAGCGGAAGTTGAAGGAAAGGAGCACAAAGAATCATACGAAAAATTGATTTTCGCTACAGGTTCTACACCAATCTTGCCACCAATCGAAGGTGTTGAAATTGTTAAAGGAAACCGCGAATTTAAAGCAACTCTTGAAAATGTACAATTCGTTAAATTGTACCAAAACGCTGAAGAAGTGATTCACAAATTGGCTGATAAGAGCCAACACCTTGACCGTATCGCCGTTGTTGGTGGTGGTTACATCGGTGTTGAACTTGCTGAAGCCTTTGAACGTCTTGGAAAAGAAGTTGTCCTTGTTGATATCGTTGATACTGTTTTGAACGGTTACTATGACAAAGACTTCACACAAATGATGGCGAAGAACTTGGAAGACCACAACATCCGCTTGGCTCTTGGTCAAACTGTTAAAGCAATCGAAGGTGACGGTAAAGTTGAACGCTTGATTACTGATAAAGAAACTTTCGATGTGGACATGGTTATCCTTGCAGTTGGTTTCCGTCCAAACACAGCCCTTGCTGACGGTAAGATTGAACTCTTCCGTAACGGTGCCTTTCTTGTAGACAAGAAACAAGAAACATCTATCCCAGGTGTATTTGCCGTTGGTGACTGTGCGACTGTTTATGACAACGCTCGCAAAGACACAAGCTACATCGCCCTTGCTTCAAACGCAGTTCGTACTGGTATCGTTGGTGCCTACAACGCTTGTGGACATGAATTGGAAGGAATCGGTGTGCAAGGTTCAAACGGTATCTCTATCTACGGTCTTCACATGGTTTCAACTGGTTTGACTCTTGAAAAAGCGAAAGCTGCTGGTTACAATGCAACTGAAACAGGCTTTAACGATCTTCAAAAACCAGAATTTATGAAGCATGACAACCATGAAGTTGCCATCAAGATTGTCTTTGACAAAGATAGCCGTGAAATTCTTGGTGCACAAATGGTTTCACACGATTCTGCAATCAGCATGGGAATCCACATGTTCTCACTTGCTATCCAAGAGCATGTGACAATTGATAAATTGGCATTGACAGACCTATTCTTCTTGCCACACTTCAACAAACCATACAACTACATCACAATGGCTGCACTTACAGCTGAAAAATAAAATTTGATGAACTATCTGGCCTTAAGTTAAGGTCAGATAGTTTTTTAGCCAATCTGTACCCACACAATTATCCTTTTTTTATCTTGTGATTCCTTCTGTTCTGAATTAAAATGAAATGGTAGCTACCAATATAAATGATGAGGAAAAAGAAATGACTGAAAATCGTTATGAATTAAATAAAAACTTGGCACAGATGCTCAAGGGCGGTGTAATCATGGACGTTCAGAACCCTGAACAAGCCCGTATTGCAGAGGCTGCTGGTGCGGCAGCTGTTATGGCGTTGGAGCGGATTCCAGCTGATATTCGTGCAGCTGGTGGTGTTTCCCGTATGAGTGATCCAAAGATGATTAAGGAAATTCAAGAAGCGGTTAGTATTCCAGTAATGGCCAAGGTCAGAATCGGGCATTTTGTTGAAGCTCAGATTTTAGAGGCTATTGAGATTGACTATATCGATGAGAGTGAAGTTTTATCTCCAGCAGACGACCGTTTCCATGTGGACAAGAAAGAATTCCAAGTTCCTTTTGTCTGTGGAGCTAAGGATTTGGGTGAAGCCTTGCGTCGTATCGCTGAAGGTGCTTCTATGATTCGTACAAAAGGAGAACCAGGGACAGGAGACATTGTTCAAGCTGTTCGTCATATGCGTATGATGAATCAGGAAATTCGCCGCATTCAAAACCTACGTGAGGACGAACTTTATGTTGCTGCTAAGGACTTGCAAGTCCCTGTAGAATTGGTTCAATACGTCCATGAACATGGAAAATTGCCTGTTGTAAACTTTGCAGCTGGAGGCGTTGCAACGCCAGCAGATGCTGCGTTGATGATGCAATTAGGGGCAGAGGGTGTCTTTGTCGGTTCAGGTATTTTCAAGTCAGGAGATCCTGTTAAACGAGCGAGTGCCATTGTCAAAGCGGTGACTAACTTCCGTAATCCTCAAATCCTAGCTCAAATCTCTGAAGATTTAGGAGAAGCCATGGTTGGTATCAATGAAAATGAGATCCAAATCCTCATGGCTGAGCGAGGAAAATAGATGAAAATCGGAATATTGGCCTTGCAAGGTGCCTTTGCAGAGCATGCAAAAGTACTAGAGCAATTAGGTGTTGAGAGTGTTGAAATCAGAAATCTAGATGATTTTCAGAAACATCAGAGTGATTTGTCAGGTTTGATTTTGCCTGGTGGGGAGTCTACAACCATGGGCAAGCTCTTACGAGACCAAAACATGCTGATTCCCATTCGAGAAGCCATTCTATCTGGATTACCAGTTTTTGGAACCTGTGCGGGTTTAATTTTGCTGGCTAAGGAAATTGCTTCTCAGGAAGATAGTCATCTAGGAACTATGGATATGGTGGTCGAGCGAAATGCCTATGGGCGCCAATTAGGAAGTTTTTACACGGAAGCAGAATGTAAGGGAGTCGGTCAGATTCCAATGACTTTTATCCGTGGTCCAATTATCAGCAGTGTTGGAGAAGATGTAGAAATTCTAGCAAGAGTTGATAATCAAATCGTTGCAGCCCAAGAAAAAAATATGTTGGTAACTTCTTTTCATCCAGAATTGACTGATGATGTGCGCTTGCACCAGTACTTTATAAATATGTGTGACAAAAAGATAGTGGAATAAAAATTGATAAATCAAGTTTCGATTCGCTTTTTCCAATGACAGTATTCTGTGATTTTAGATTTATTTACGATAAATTAGAAAATAATGATTGTTTTGACTTAGGGCATAAAGCTTATATGCTGAATATAGTGTTCAAGTATCTTTTATTGAAAGCACTTTAGAGGATGGAGTTAAAATACTATTCTATACTCCTTAATACTCTTCGACAATCTCTTCAAACCACGTCAGCTTTATCCGCAACCTCAAAGCGGTGCTTTGAGCAACCTGCGGTTAGCTTCCTAGTTAGCTCTTTGATTTTCATTGAATATATAGTGGTTTGAAATAAGATGTGTGCAACTTGATTAGGGAAATCAAATTAATTTCTAGAAATGTTTTAGTATCCACGATGTACTATTCTAGTTTCAATTTACTATAAAAATGATGTATGGGATTGGTCAAAAAGAACACTTTGAAAATAGCAAAAAACGAGTATCTCTACAGATGGAGATACTCGTTCTATTATGTATAAAGCTATGAGTCTGTCGTCCTACGTAAGGTGCGCGTCGAAGGTTATACCTAAAAAACTCCAAACGCGATACAATAAAGGGGATTAAGCCAATTCTAAAGATTTTTTAAGAGGTAAGTGATGAGTTAAGATCAATGGTGTTTTAACAAGGTGAAAAGGGTCAGGCAAAAAGTCTTTAAAATCAGAAAACGCATAATATCAGGTGTTGAATTGAACTGCACCCCAAAAGTTAGACAGAAAAAAATCTAACTTTTGGGGTGTTTTT